>NZ_JBFUAL010000009.1:0-283770 GCF_056406295.1 Rhizobium sp. P1_C7 | reverse complement strand
GACCACTTCACCACCGAAGAGACCGCGACCTCGAAACGCGCCGCAACTGCCCGACTACTTTCGCCGTTCAGAACGGCCGCTACAACACGCTCACGAAGATCATTGGATAACGGTGCGGTCATGTGATGCTGGCCTCCATCCAGCCAGCATCAGTGAATCAGAACAATGTCGATTCGGGAATCTGACCCGATTCAAAAAAATGCGGAAACGCTCTAGAAGGAAGCGCGCGCCGAGCTCGCCACGAATTTGCGAGGTTCCCACCACCGGCGGAGAGTTCGACGTCTCGCGGCCAAACACCCGGATTTCCTTGAAGCGGGGAAGGGCAGTCAGCAATTCCTCCGTCAGCCCGACCGTGTAGAGTTCGGCATTCTGACCCTCGCCAAGGTTGGCAAACGGGGCGATGGCCAGCGTCGGACCCTCCGGCGGCAATAGGCTGGCGACAGACTTGGATGACGCTGCAAGGTACGGCGAGGCAATGACGGTCAATCCCATAGCACTGAACGCGGCTAACAAGCCGATGGAGATCATCAACAGTCCCCGCCCGCGAGTGCGGGTCGAGGGCCGCAAAGGCCGAGGGGGTGCGAGCGGATCGGCCGTCTCCAGTGGCGCATCGGCAATCAGATTGTTCCAGGTGAATGCCGGCACGTATCCGCCTTTGGGAATGTCTATTCGAACGGCGTCGTTCTGCCCGGCGACGAGGTAGTAGCGCTCAAGAGCTCGCCGCAAGCGGCCCGCCTCGATGCGCACGACGGGGTCGTCTTGGGTAAAGCCCTCATCGCGTCTGAACACCTCGATTGCAATAGAATAGCCCTTTAACCGGTCGCCGCGGCCGGCAAGCGCTTCCTCCGTCACGTAGGTCAGGAACGCAGCGCTCCTGCCGATATGAGGAAACTCCGGGCTGATGAGGATGCGCTCAAGCTGAGACTTGATATCGTCCTGGCAAGGGGGAGGGCGCAGAAAGGCTGGCGCAGTATCGCGCCCGGGTTCCAATGCATTTTGCATGGTCTTTTCCTCACCCGCTCTTGAGGGATGAATCAACTAGAGATTTTATTAGTTGTATCTACTGTAACCTACTGCACAAATTGATCTAAGTCCACGAGGAGATCGCATGAGTGCACGCTGTTATTGTGTTGTGCTGGTAGGTGTTCAACTGAAGAATGAATTTGCGTATCGCTGTCGCCGGAACCTACGCGGCTCCGCGCAACAAAGGCGCTTGAAATTTGATCTCCAATTCACATCATTGACGTCAAGTTCGTCATGAGGCCCGCTTTAATTTCGAGCGCGGGTCGTCGATTTACTCAATCCAAAGATATGAGAATTGCGCTACGATTGACGGGGTGGCGCTATGTACTTGGGGTTGGTCTGCTTCATCGGCATGATTGGCTCTGCAGAGCGCTTCTAGCGACTTACTCGTCACGATGCAGGCGCTATCCGCCCCTGATGGGATCTCTCAAGACCACTATCGTGAAACTCGTCGTCCCTAGTGCGCACTCGTCTACCGGGCTTTTCGACCAGGCCGAAGGGGGGCTGGTTTTGGATCTGTAGCATCTGGCACGATAAATAGGACCGCGACATCCACAGCGAGTGCAGTAGCAAGACGATCAAGCAGATCGATTGAGGCGTTATGCCTTCCACGCTCCAAATCGCTCACAACAGTCCGATCGACGTTCGCATCAACAGCAAGGTTTTCCTGGGTCACGCCCAGCTCTGAGCGCAACTGTCGAAGATTCCAGGCGATGCGAGCACGAGTGTCCATAATTCATGGCCACCATCTTGCATTGCGTTAATCCATCGGATATATCCGACATATTATATCAATCTGGACTCCACTGCGATCAGTCCACTCCCGAGATCGGTGGTCTTCATGGAACTACGCCAGCTCTCCTATTTCGGGGCGGTGGCCGAGGAACTGCACTTCGGCAGGGCGGCTGCCAAGATCCGCATTGCCCAGCCGGCGCTGAGCACGCAGGTGCAGGCGCTGGAGAAGGAGCTTGGCCTGCAGCTTCTGGGCCGCACCACAAGACGGGTGGAACTGACGCAGGCAGAAGAAACCTTCAAGAGCCGCTGCATCAGGATCCTCAGCGAAATCGACCTGAGATCACCAGGGGCGGTGGCCGGCAAGACGATGAAGGAGGTCAGCGCGCTCCGCTGCTCCCCTTATGCTTTCGACCAGACCGAAGGGGTGCGGGTTGCGTGTCCGTTGGCTTGATCTCCGCGAACAGCGCGCCAACCGTAACTGACAAGGCCTTCGCAAACGCCTCAAGCGTCGCGATCGTGACGTTCTCTTTGCCGCGCTCCACGCGTCCAACGTAAGAACGATCGATATTGGACTCTAGCGCCAATCTCTCTTGAGACAAACCTTTTGCGACGCGCAAGCGCCTGAGATTCCAGCCGATGATCTGCCGTGTGTCCATGTGGAAACAAGACATATAAACGGCTTGACAATCGACGGACTGACAGTCCCTAATTAGGAGTAGAATGCTACATCCCTGAGACAAGCCGGAGGGCCTCATGGAACTACGCCAACTTTCCTACTTCGTGGCAGTGGCCGAGGAACTGCACTTCGGCAGGGCGGCCGCCAGGATCCGCATTGCCCAGCCGGCGCTGAGCACGCAGGTGCAGGCACTGGAAAAGGAGCTTGGTCTGCAGCTTCTGGTCCGCACCACCAGACGGGTGGAACTGACACGGGCAGGCGAAACCTTCTATGATCGCTGCATCAGGATCCTCAGCGAGATCGATCTGACGACCGAGATCACCAGGGCGGTGGCCGGCAAGACAATGAAGCAGATCAGGATCGGTACCGTCTATCCGGCCACCACAGGGGTGCTGCCGGCGTTCCTGGCAAAGATCGCCCGCAAGTATCCGGATGTGCGCATCCATATTTCCAGCGGCAACACCAGCGATATCATCCGCAGCCTGGAAAGCGGCCAGATCAATCTCGGCTTCATCCGACCGGTCGAGAACATCGGCTCGCTGCGGTTCTTCTCGATTGCCCATGAACGCTATCTGCTGGCGGTGGCAAAGGCGAACCGGCTGGCAGCGCAAGAGGAGATCGGCATCGAGGATCTGCGCGATGAGAAGATCATCGCCTTCAACAGGCAGAACCTCTCCTACACCGAACGGTACTTCAACGAGAAGTTCGAGGCCTATGATCTGACCCGCAACATCGCCTATACCTGCGACGACACCTACTCACTGGTCTCGCTTGTCTCGGCAGGGCTTGGCATCGGCTTTGCACCGGAGTGGATTCGCGATCTGCCCAACCGTGCCTTCGAGCTCAAGAAGGTGAGGGGGATCGATTTCCGGATCGGGCTCGGGGTTGCCTGGAACAGAGACGATCCCACTGCCTCGCGCGATGACATCGTCGATATTGCCCGTTCGCTGGCAAGGCCGGGCAGGTGAGGCACATGGGACCGGTGGGATCCTGCTCATACACACTCGCCAATGTGGCTAAGACCAAGTTCACGCAATCCGTGGGCAAACTGTTCGAGTGCCGCGTCGCCGTTGATCGAGGCCTCCCGCGTAAGGGTTGATGGTTCGCACTCAGGATATCGCTTGGTCAGCTCCGCGACAGCCGTGCTGGCGTCGGTACGCCGCCCTGCTCCCGCGAGGCAGAGTGCCTCGAACAACCGCGTCGTCGGGGTTTCAGGTGAGCCGGACACTGCCTCCCAGCCTGCGTCATAGTCACCGACGAAGTAACAGACGCGAAGCTTGTTCATGTAATACCGGGCCGGTGCCGAGGGATTAAGCCTTCACGCGCGATCGATGACGTGCCGCGTGCCCAGAATACCGGCGACGAACTTTGCGATCCGCGTCATCACGTCGGCATTGGTTCGACCGGTCGCCAGTGCCTACTCGAAAGCAGCCCTCGCCGCCACGCGATTGCCGTCGTCGAAGTACATGTCCCCCGCTTCGATCTTCACCAGCGGGTCGTGCGGGTCGAGGTCGCGACGTTCCTGCTGTGCGGTGTTGACGTCGATCTGCCATAAACACGTCTGCGCTTAGTGGACTCAATTCGGCCATCGCGGGACAAACCCAATGCCAAATCCAAACAATCGGCCAATTCTTTCCAGCGTTTCAAGCGTTGGGTTTGCCGCTCCCGCTTCGATCTCAGCAACTTGGCGCCTAGTGAGCGCTAGTATTTTGGCAAACTCCTCCTGGGTCATGCCGAAGCCCTTGCGGATTTCAGCAACAGCATGAGGCAGCCTCAGGTCGCCATTTCGCGCACGCTCTGCCAGCGTTCGCCGATTTTCGAGAATCTCTTCTTCCGTGGGTTTCTTCCAGCGAGCCATTTAGCTGTCCTCCGGCATCATGGCCACGCCGCCAGAACGCTGTCCGCGATTTCCATGCAGCGTCCCATTGACCGTTCCAGAATTTCCGGAGACGCTCCCATCTCTTTCGCCATATCTGGCGCCTGTCGCAGGTGTTTGGCAAACGCTGAAAGCGCAGCTGCGAGTGCTTTCTGCTCATCAGGGTTTGGCATCAGTTCGACGCAAATCCGATTCCAATCGGGAAAATGATCGCGACCGCCGTCACGCATCATAGCCCACCTGGTGGAGTGGAAGATCCCCTCTTTGGCAAGCCGCATGGGTGCGAAATCGAACAACGGAGAGAGACGTACCGTGCCCTCTGGATGCTTGCTGAGAGCTGAATTCCGGCCGTGATTATCGGGATTGCCGAGCGCTAGGGTCGCAACTCTCGTGAGAGCACATGGCGAGGGACGCCTGGAGGAGCGGCTCGCGTTTCTCGCCAAGCCCAAGCTGCTCATTGTCGATGAGCTAGGCTATCTTCCGTTCGACCCCAATGCAGCCCATCTGTTCTTCCAGCTCGTGTCCCGGCGCTACGAGCGGGGTGCGATGCTGATCACGTCCAACCGCAGTGTCGGAGAATGGGGAACGGTGTTCGGGGATCCCGTCGTAGCAACCGCCATACTTGATCGGTTGCTACACCATAGTCACGTCATCACAATCCGTGGCGACAGCTACAGATTACGAGAAAAGCGTCGCAGCGGACTCCTGCAAAAGGCCACAACGACGCACGGATTGGAGAGTAACTAACAACCCTTGGCGGACCAGTTTTAGGTGTCGCCAGCGGACCAGTTCACGATGACGCTTGGTAATTTATGTACGTCGCAGTTGCCGCCGTTGCAGTGACGGCATGGTCAGTGACGGAATTGCACAAAGAGCCAACAACGACGGGCGAGCATGTCGCAGCCGTTCTCCACTAAGAGATTTGGCAGTCGGGTTTCTACGTTAAGCGTTTGCCTGCACGTTGATTAGCTCTCGAAAGTACTGCGAGATTTTGCCATCTCTGCTAGCGTTCTCCGCTTCCCAGCCAAACTCCCAGGCATCGCGGCGTACGACCCAATCGCCAACCAAGATTGCGTCCTCGTTCGGCCGACGGTCAGGGCTCAGGTAGGGATTCTCGTTGGCCTTCAGACCGAGAATACGAGCCCTCGAGCCGGCCTCTTGAAGGTCGATCAACTCTTCTATCGTCATCCAATACTCCCTACACCCCTCCGTATGCTACTCAGCAGGTCGGCGATGTGCAAGCTTCGGCTAAAGTAGAAAATGCGATTACGGGAGGGTGACGCTGCGATATACTTGCCTCAACCTCCCCAAATTCGAATTGCTGAAGCTGCCTAGAATCCGCGACGGAAGCTATTTCTCACGCGGCCGCCTCACGGGGCTAAGCAGTGTGGCGTTTGCGATTGATGAGCAGTCTCGCTCGCGATAGGTTCGCGTTGCGAATCCGCAGAACCACACGGGAATAGGTCTACATGGCGACTGGAACGGTAAAATTCTTCAACGACGACAAGGGATTCGGGTTCATCACTCCCGACA
Source organism: Rhizobium sp. P1_C7 (assembly GCF_056406295.1). Lineage (NCBI taxonomy): Bacteria > Pseudomonadati > Pseudomonadota > Alphaproteobacteria > Hyphomicrobiales > Rhizobiaceae > Rhizobium > Rhizobium sp. P1_C7. The sequence goes on along the minus strand of NZ_JBFUAL010000009.1, from coordinate 277,927 downwards.
ATGGCGGCCAGGACGTGTTCGTTCACATCTCCGCATTGGAACGCGGCAGTTCGTTGCGTGAAGGCGACAAGGTCAGATACGAAGTCGGACAAGACCGCAAGACCGGGAAATCGAAGGCCGAAAACGTTTCGGTCCTCTGATCGACTGGGCCGATGTTCGATGAACCCGCAATTGTGCGGGTTTCGCCATCGGAAAGAGTCTCAGCCGTAGCTATGCCGTCCTCTCTTGCTTCCTCGAGATCGTGAGTAACGAGGATCATCGTGACCGCTTCCTCGCTCCAGATGCGGGCGAGTTCTTTCGATATCTTCGTCATCGCGTCGAGTGCACCGAATGGTTGGTCTAGCAGAAGGATACCAGGCTGGACAGCCAGCGCCCTTGCTATACCGACCCGCTGAGCCATTCCACCGGACAACTGTGATGGTAGAGCTTCTGCGAAGTCGGAAAGACCGACGAGCTTCACATAGCGCGCGGCCAGTTGCCTCAGACTTCTTGACTCCGCGGTTCTCGAGCGGAAACCCAACGTTGTCTAGGACCGAAAGCCAAGGCAACAGCCTTGGCTCCTGGAATATCACGGCGCGATCGTTGCCCACTCCGCGAATGGGCTGGCCCTCAACCGCCGACTGTGGCGATCGACGCTGTGCCCCCAACCACCGAGCCAAGGACAGCAGACAAGGCACCAACAATCACGGGGTCCAAAAACGCACTCCTCGTGTGACCTAGCGATCCAGGTTCCCAGTCACTAGGACATCGAAGGGCCAGATAACCTTCGACCTTGACTCCGCAAGGACACAGGGGGGGCCCATTTGTTAGCCAAGGCAGAACTGGAGGCGCGGGGAGTATCGCCGAGGAAACCCAAGGCAAGGCGCACCGTTCGTTCACCAAGTTATCACCGCGATCGACGCCCCCTTTTTGGAATCATGCCCCACGCAAAATCCAGGAAGGTCTCGGCATAAAGCAGGACGCCGATTTCCAGTGGTCAAAGGCAGACCTCGACTGGGTCTGGAAGCAGGCCATCGCAAACGGCGTCGAATGGTTGCATAGCGACGAGGCCAAGGCATTATGTTCCGCCCGCATTTGTTAGATTGCAGACTGATGCGGGTGTAGTGTTCGGGGATCTGCTTATGCGAATGTTCACGGTTTTGCCCACGGCGGGATTTGCAAGGTTGCCGGAACGTTCCGTGTTTTCCGCATTAAGTAAGCGGCTGACGAGAGGGGCTGCGACGTCAATGTCATCTCCTCTCATGGACGTACCGGCATCGCCCGCGCCGCTCTTGCCGATCATTGCGGCAAGCTCTTACGCAGGCCCAGCACCTAGGGCGAAAGCGAGCTATCGGAGAGGTACTCCGGACGCACTGAGGAACTGACGCTGACAATTTTACCTGACAGGGTCGCTCTTCGGTCCGCGCCTCCAAAAGCGAGGACTACCCCGCTCCCTCGTGGTAAAACGGCAACAGGAAGAGGGAGGAACGCCGCCATCACTTCACGCCGTCGCAACCGGCTTTGCCAATGGCGATCGCTAACCCGGAACCGGCCAAACTGAGGCGTGAGGGTTCCAGTTCTTTCGCTACGAAAGAGGAGACGGAAGACACACTTTCCAAAGCCCGGCGTGTTCTGCGCAAGAGCCTGCCATTGGCACTTGTTCACCGAGACGAGGAATTTACCATGCGCAAGACTTACATCGTTTCGAATATCAATGTTACCGATCTGGACGGTTATGAGAGATACTTGAACGCGGCCATCGAAGTGACAAGGGAGAACGGTGGCAGAGTGTTGGTGGGTGGCAGCCCAATCGAAATCATCGAAGGCAAATTGCACAACCGCATCGTGGTCATTGAGTTTGAGAGCATCGAAGCGGCACGCTCTGCGGCGGCGGGTTATACAGTTCTGCGTGATACGCGCGGGACTTCGGCCCCTGATTATAATTCGGTCATCGTGGAGGGCATATGAGCGGATGGAGGCGGCGAAGCTTATCCCCCTGATCGCCCCTCAGGTCTCGTCGGGAGAGTTGACGGTACCTCAAGGGCTGGGTTTGGGTCTCTGCCCAATGCATTTTACGCCACGAACGAAGAAGTAAGTGGCGCAAAGTCGAAGTTCGACGCTCGCCGTCATATCGCACTTAGCGAGTGACAGCCCCGCAGGCTGATGTCAGCAAACCCGCCTTCAAGCCCCGCCAACGCGCGTTTGCCTGCGGATACCGCCCCGGGGGCGGCTTTGCGCTCCAGCGCCCCGGCAGGCGGCGGGGCGGGCGCGATTTCCACAATTTGACGCCATATCGACGCCACAGCCCGGGATGGCAAAAGCAAAAGGGGCCAGCCTTTCGGCTAACCCCTTGAAAAGATGGTGGGCCCGGAGAGACTCGAACTCCCAACCAAGCGGTTATGAGCCGCCGGCTCTAACCATTGAGCTACAGGCCCGGGCGGCCACAGTGGCGCCGTGCGTCCGGCGCAATGGTTCGCCGGGGCAGTTTCGCTCTAACGCAATTCTTGAGCGGTCACAAGCCATTGCCGCAATAGCTTCACAATCCAACGGCAAAGGAATAGCCGTAGATCACAATCGGGGAGTGAAACATGCCATTGTGCAACACCAAGGGGTTCGTCTTTAGTCTGCTCGTCAGCCTACCGGCCGCCGCCGCTGCCGGTCTGCCAGCCCTGGCTGCTGATTCGCAGCCGCGCCAGGCGGTGATTTCGGTGATCGGCGAGGGCCGGTCGACGATGGCGCCCGACACGGCGGTGCTCACCCTGTCCGTCGTCAGGCAGGAAAAGACCGCGCGCGAGGCACTTGACGGAAACAACAAGGCGATGAGCGAGGTTCTTGCCGCGCTGAAGAAGGCGGGAATTGCCGAGCGCGACCTGCAGACATCGGGTTTTTCCGTCCAGCCGCAGTACAGGTTTCCACAGGGCAGCGACGGCCAGCAGCTGCCGCCCGAGCTGATCGGCTATCAGGTGTCTAATTCGCTGACCGTGCGCGTCCGCGATCTGTCCAAGCTCGGAGCCATCATAGACCAGTCGGTGACGCTCGGCGTCAATCAGGGCGGTGATATCCAGTTCACCAATGACAAGCCCGACAGCGCGATCGAGGCGGCGCGCAAGGATGCGGTCGCCGATGCGATCAGCCGGGCAAAGACGCTCGCCGTGGCTGCTGGCGTCAAGCTCGGCAACGTTATCGAGATCAACGAAAGTGGCCCGCGGCCGCAGCCCGTGCCGGTCTACCGGGCGGCGATGATGAAGGAGGCGGCCGATTCGTCGGTGCCGATCCAGGGCGGCGAAACAAGCTACAACATCACCGTCAATGTGACCTTTGCCATCGCCCAATAGGCCATTCCGGCCTTCGGTAACCTAAGTTGATTCAACTTGAGCCGTTGATATAGTGTTTGATATCAACGGCTTATGTCTTTTGATCCGGCAATGTGGGGCGTCGAGGTGATAAAAGCCTTTATCACACGTATATTACACTATAACATTGATCGTGTTATTCGGTCCGGTCGGGAACATGAGTTCTGTTCCCGCTTTCATGCCGGCCGATGAGGAGGAATTGGCACTATCCCCACAAGAGGAGACAGACATGACGAATGCCTTGCCGCCACTTCACAACGGACACGCCCCGTTCACCCTTCAGGAACTCTTCCGCGAAGCGCTCTATGCCTTTGAGGAGTGGGACGCGGAACTTACGGAGCCGATCGTGACATTCGAGGGTCGGGTCGTTCCCATCAGCTCCGTCTTCGAGGCCATGCGCCTGTGCAATGATATCGTTCCCATGAACATCGTCGGCGCCGTCACCGAACGGCTGACAAAGCCGTGGGAAGGCGAGGGACCGCTCGATCAGATGACCTTCTCGACAGCCGCCCGGGTCATGGGTGTCCTTGTGCGCAAACGTCTGCATTCGACGGGTACGCCTGACATCGTGGCGGTTGCATCGGCCCCGGCCGAGCGCCGCTCGCGCGGTTGAACTCAATTCTCGCGGCTGCCGAACCGGTGGCCGCGATTATTGTGCCGGGGCATCTCCACCTCGGAGTTGCACCTGTTAACGGATCCTCAGGGCTCGAACGCTTCTTTCAATCCTTGTGTCTTTCGCTCCCGCAGATCGAGGTCGGCCTCGATATGTGCGATGTGATGCACCATGAGATGGCAGGCGTGATCGAGATCCTTGCGTTCAATCGCGGTGACGATGTTGCCATGTTCCGAGTGGCCGCAGCTCGAGACGGTCGATTGGCCGTAAAGCGCGATCACCAGGGATGAGCGTGCGACAAGTTCGTCCATGAAACGCTGCATGATCGCATTGCCCGAAATGGCCGCAAGCGTCAGGTGAAAATCACCGGACGCCTTGATTTCGGCACGGCGGGCGGTCTGCCCGCGTTCACCCATCAGGCGGGTCTCTTCAAGCAGAAGCTGCTTCAGGTGCTGGATTTCGGACGGCGTTATTCTTGCTGCCGCGTCGCGCAGGATGCCGGGTTCGATCAGGCGCCGGGCGGCAAAGATCTGACGGGCCTCGTCCGGCGAGGGGTAGGCGACAAACGCGCCGCGGTTCTTCTCGACATTGACAAGACCCTCGAAGGACAGCGCCTGGAGGGCGGCGCGCGCAAGCGTGCGACTGACGTTGAAAAGTTTGCCGACGTCATTTTCCGACAGCTTGGTTCCCGGCGAGAGCCGACGCTCCACGATCGCATCGCGGATGGCGTCGCGGATCTGCTGGGCGCCGGTTTCGCCGGAATCATCCGTTGTCTGGAGCGCGTTTGCGGCGGAATTCATGAAATGGAATACCTTCTATATCTGCAAATGATATCCGTCTTTGGGGCAAAAGTTAATCGGAATTTGCGATCAAAATTACGTCTAAATTGTATACGATTTTTTGCACGAATTGCAGACGATAGCCTATTTCATGTGCAGGTGTGAGGTGGCGCTGAATTTTACGGCAAAGACTGCGCTTGCAGGAAACGCCTGTTTTCCCAAGTGTTTGATGCGGGTCGATAGAAACTGGCACGGCAGATGCATTGTTCTTCTCGAACAGGGGAAGACACGATGGGAAAAGCGGCAGAGATCGATATTGCATCCGTTTCCAAGGTGTATGGCGCCACCACGGCGGTGCACGCGATCAGCCTGAAGATCCCGGCGGGCTCCTATTGCTGCTTCCTGGGGCCGTCCGGTTGCGGCAAGACGTCGACGCTAAGGATGATTGCGGGGCACGAGAGCATTTCGTCAGGCGACATCCGTCTCGGTAATACTGTCGTGACCGATTTTCCGCCGGCCAAGCGCGGTACGGCGATGATGTTCCAGTCCTATGCGCTGTTTCCGCACCTCGATCTCGTCGACAACGTCGCCTTCAGCCTGAAGATGAAGGGCGTCGAAAAGGATGAGCGCCGCGCCAAGGCGATGGACATGCTGAAGCTGATGCAGATGGAAGCCTATGCGACGCGGCGGCCGGCACAGCTCTCTGGCGGCCAGCAGCAGCGTGTCGCCCTTGCCCGGGCGCTGATCACGGATCCTGAGGCGCTACTGCTCGACGAGCCGCTATCGGCGCTGGATCCGTTTTTGAAGATCCGCATGCGCGCCGAACTGAAGAAGCTGCAGAAGACGCTCGGGATCACTTTCGTGCATGTGACGCACAGCCAGGAAGAGGCGATGGCGCTGGCAGACGTCATCGTGATCATGAACGACGGCAAGATCGAGCAGGCCGCGGCGCCGCGCGACGTGTTCGAACGCCCGGCGACTGCCTTCGTCGCCCGTTTTATGGGCGATCACAATGTTCTGTCGGGCCGCGTCACGTCCTCGAAGGACGGCGTCGTGACGCTGGAAGTGCCGGAAGGCCAGACGTTTTCGGTGCGCGGCGAGGGCAGGCGGGTCGGCGAGGCCGTCGATATCGGCATCCGCACCGACCGTGTGCGCCTTAATACCGCCTCCGACAAGACGCTCGGTTTCAACGGCATCGTATCCAACATCGAATATCGCGGCGCTTCGGTGAAGATCACCGCAATCGGCGCGGGCAGTGACGACTTCACGGTCATCGCGAGCGACGGCGACTATTTCGCCAAACCCGCATCGGTCGGCGATGCGGTGTCTCTGAGTTGGGCCCTGGAGGACGCCGTCCTCCTCGGCCGCGTTTCCGCATGAATCATCATCACCACAAAAAGAGGGAACTGACATGACTGATGAAACGAAATCCATCAAGACGGGCAATGGCCTGTCCCGTCGCACGCTCTTGAAGACGAGTGCTGCTGCGGCCGGCGCGATCGCCGGCTCTGGCCTCATCACCGGCTTCCCGACCATCTGGGCGAAGACCAACATCACGCTTCGCCAGTTCGGCACCGGCGTTTCGAACATCAATGCGATCGCTGAGAAGTGCAAGGCCGACCTCGGCATCACGCTCGAGATGACGGCGACCGATTCCGACGCCGCCGCACAGCGCGCCGTCACGCAGCCCGACAGCTACGATATCGCCGACATCGAATACTGGATCGCCAAGAAGGTTTACCCGACCGGCGTGCTGCAGCCGATGGACGTCAAGAAGCTCAAGTACTACGACAAGATCGTGCCGCTCTTCATCAACGGCAAGCTGAAGCCCGACAGCGTCATCGCCCAGGGCACGGCACCGCACACGGTCGGCTTCGTCGAAGGCCAGGAATCCAAGGCGTTCGCCAAGGAGCCGACACAGTGGATGACGATGGTTCCGACCATCTACAACGCCGACACGCTCGGCATCCGTCCTGATCTCGTCGGCCGCGAAATCACCACCTGGGCCGATATCATGGACCCGAAGTTCAAGGGCAAGGCCTCCATCTTGAACATCCCCTCGATCGGCATCATGGATGCCGCGATGATCATGGAAGCCATGGGCAACATCAAGTATGCCGACAAGGGCAACATGACCAAGGAAGAGATCGACAAGACGATCGAATTCCTGATCAAGGCCAAGGGCGACGGCCAGTTCCGCGCCTTCTGGAAGTCGTTCGACGAGTCGGTCAACCTGATGGCCTCCGGTGAAGTCGTCATCCAGTCCATGTGGTCGCCGGCCGTTGCCGCTGTCCGCTCCAAGGGCATCGCCTGCAAGTATCAGCCGCTCAAGGAAGGCTACCGCGCATGGGGCGGCGGTCTCGGCCTGGCAGCGCACCTCAAGGGTGCCGAGCTCGACGCAGCCTATGAATACATCAACTGGTACACGTCCGGCTGGGTCGGTGGCTATCTCAACCGCCAGGGCTACTATTCTGCTGCCATGGATACCGCCAAGGAATTCATGTCTGCCGACGAATGGGGCTACTGGATCGAAGGCAAGCCGGCGCAGGGCGATATCCTGTCTCCGGAAGGCAAGATCATGGAGAAGGCCGGCGCCGTTCGTGACGGCGGTTCGTTCGAAGAGCGCATGGGCCACGTCGCTTGCTGGAACTCCGTCATGGACGAAGACCGTTACATGGTCCGCCGCTGGAACGAGTTCATCGCTGCCTAAGGCTCTTGGCTTTCCTCTCCCAGCCCTCCCGCAAGGGAGGAGCGAGGAGGGGGCGGCCAAGAAACTCCCTCCCCTTGTGGGGAGGGTTGGGGAGGGGTCTTGGACGGCACCTCCCTCTATCGGCAGGGATGAAAGCTTGATTTCCGAAAGGATTGGGAATGGCGACGATCGCTTCAGAGCAGACAGACGGGAAGGCCGGGCCGATCCGCAGCGGCGGTTTTCGCCTTCCGCCGTGGGCCGCCTCCTACATCCAGGCAACGCCGCTCGTCATCATCCTTGGTTTCTTCTTCGTTCTGCCGATCGCGATGATCGCGGTGGTGAGTTTCTGGGATTATGACTTTGCCGGCCTCTACCCGGCCTTTCTGACGATGAACTACACGGATACGCTCGGCTCGTGGGTCACGTGGAAGACCTATCTCAACACGTTGAAATTCACGGCAATCGTCTGGGTGCTGACCCTCTTCATCGGCTTCTGGGTCGCCTATTTCCTCGCATTCCACATCCGCCGCACGTCGACGCAGATGATCCTTTTCCTCGTCTGCACCGTGCCGTTCATGACGTCGAACATCATCCGCATGATCTCCTGGATCCCGGTGCTCGGCCGCAATGGCCTGGTCAATACCGCGCTGGTCAACATGGGGATCGTGCCGCAGCCGATCGAGTGGCTGCTCTATTCCGATTTCGCGGTCGTCCTGGCGATGGTGCATCTCTACACGCTGTTCATGGTGACGCCGATCTTCAATACGCTGATGCGCATCGATCGCTCGCTGTTCGAGGCGGCGCGCGATGCGGGTGCCAGCGGCTGGCAGATTCTCTGGAATGTCGTGCTGCCTCTCGCAAAGCCCGGCATTGCGATCGGCTCCATCTTCGTTGTGACGCTTGTCATGGCCGACTTCTCGACCGTGCAGGTCATGTCCGGCGGCCAGAGTGCGTCGGTGGCGCTGATGATGAAAAACCAGATGTCGCTGCTGCAGTATCCGGCGGCCGCCGCCAATGCCGTGGTGCTGCTGATCGTCGTCCTGATGATGGTCGCGGCGATCCTGCGCGTTGTCGACATCCGCAAGGAGCTTTGAGATGAACCACGAAAAGCGCACCTTGGAATTCTATGCCCTGGCGGCTTTCTTTCTCGTCTTCGTGCTGTTCCTCTACGGGCCGCTGTCGGCGATCCTGATCCTGTCCTTCCAGGGGCCGGAGGGCGGCTTGACCTTCCCGCTGAACGGCGTGTCCGTCCACTGGTTCTTCAACCTCTTCGAAAAGCAGGCGGTCGGGGATTTCGGTGCCTCCTTCCGCCGGTCGTTCACGCTCGGCTTCATGGTCATGGTGGTGACGGTCGTGGTGTCGCTGCTCGCGGGCCTGGCGTTCCGCCGGCGGTTTCGTGGCTCGACCGTGCTTTTCTACACGACGGTCGCCAGCCTCGTCGTTCCCTCGATCATCATCTCGCTCGGCATCGGCGTCGTGTTCCAGCAGGGCGGTCTGCGGCCTGCGTGGTACTCCTCGGCATTCGGTGCGCATCTGACCTGGACGCTGCCCTTCGGCGTGCTGATCATGTTTGCCGTCTTCAACCGTTTCTCGCCAGCCTATGAGGAAGCGGCGCGCGATCTCGGAGCGAATTCCTGGCAGACCTTCCGCCATGTCGTGCTGCCGATGATCGCCCCCAGCCTGATCGGCGTCGGGCTGTTCGGCTTCACGCTCTCCTATGATGAATTCGCACGCACGCTGATGACATCCGGCAGCTACAACACGCTGCCGCTCGAAATCTATGGCATGACGACCAACGTCACGACGCCCGTGCTCTATGCGCTCGGTACCGTCACGACGCTCTTCTCCTTCACGATCATTCTCGTCGCGCTCGCCATCATGCTCATGCTGAGCCGGCGCCAGGCAAAGATAAGCTGACATCATGCGCATTCTACTCGTCAATCCAAACACGACGGCCTCCATGACCGAGAAGGCCGCAGTCGCGGCACGCGCGGTGGCTGCTGCGGGGACAGGGATCATCTCCGCTACGTCGCGCATGGGGCCGGTCTCGATCGAGGGGCACTATGATGGCGCCTTCGCCATTCCGGGGCTTCTCAGCGAACTGAAAGAGCGGCAGGCCGCCGGCTACGACGCCGCCGTCATCGCCTGCTTCGACGACACCGGGCTTGATGCCGCGCGCAGCTTTGCCGATGTCCCTGTGCTCGGACTTTGCGAATCCGCCATCGCGACCGCAGGCTTTCTTGCGCAGCGGTTCACGGTCGTGACGACGCTGGAGCGGTCGCGCGTGCTGATCGAAAATCTTGTCCGGCGCTACGGCATGGGTGAGCGTGCGAAGGTTCGAGCGTCCGACATTCCGGTGCTCGAACTGGAGGACGCAGCGTCCGGCGCGATCGGGAAGCTGCGTGCGGAGATCGAGCGGGCGCTGTCGGAGGATGGGGCCGAGGCGATCGTGCTCGGCTGCGCCGGGATGACCGATCTGGCGCGCGAACTACAGGAGATCTATGGCGTGCCGGTGGTGGATGGCGTTGCGGCGGCCGTCAAGCAAGCCGAGGCGCTGGTGTCGCTCGGACTGTCGACCAGCAAGCGCGGCTCCTATGCGTCACCGTTGGCCAAGCCCTTCATAGGGGCGATGAGTGACTTTTCGCCGATGCGGGCGGCAGGCTGAGCGATGTCCATTTCCTTGGATTTTGAAACGCTCTGCGAACGCTGATGATCGGCACTGTCGTTCCGCGTCCGATCGCGCTGGTGACGACGGTGGACGAGCATGGCCGCATCAATGCTGCGCCATCCAGCTTCTTCAAATTGTCTGTCGGCCGATCCGCCGATCCTCGCTCTGGGCGTGGAGAACAACCCCGATATGTCCTTCAAGGATACCGGCCACAATATTAGGATGACGGAAGTCTTCACCGTCAATATCGTCTCGTTCGCGTTTTGCCGAAGCGATGCATGTCTGCGGTTCCAAATGCCCGCGCGGTGTCGATGAGCTGAACGAAGCGGGATTGACGGCGATGCCCGGTACCAAGGTCGCGTCGCCGTGGATCGCGCAAGCGCCCGCGGCTTTCGAGTGCAAGCGGCATGTGACGCTGGAGCTCGGCAGGTCGCGGCAGATCATCATGGGCGGGGCGTCTATGCGCACTATCGCGAGGGTGTCGTCGATCCAAGAGCGTTTGCGCGTCGATCCGGCAGCGCTTGATGCTATTGCGCGCCTTGGCGGCGATACGTGCAGCACGATCCGCGACCGCTTCGAGATGCTGACACCGAAGCTCTGAGGCGAGACCTATCATCACGATTGTGCTTTACTTTTCCGCTCTGGTTGCGAATGTTCAGGCAAAAGCATAGCGGAGTGAAGCAGACATGATGACGGCCGAAGAGGACCTCAAGCGGATCGCGGAACAGGAAAAGGCGTTGAGCTTCGACGCTTTCGATCTCACCACGGCGTGGCAACTCGGCAAGCTGTTGCACGAGCTCGGCAGCGAACGCGGTCTTGGCATCGCCATCGACATCACGCTCAATTCGATGCCTGTTTTCTACGCCGCACTTCCCGGCGTGACGCCCGACAATGTTCAATGGGTGCGGCGCAAGCGCAATCTGGTGCTGCGCTACTTCAAGAGCAGCTACGCGATTGGGCTCGATCTCAAGGAGAAGGGGAAAACCGTCGCCGACAACGGCCTGTCAGACGCGGACTACGCGCCGCATGGCGGCAGTTTTCCGATCAACGTCAAGGGGACGGGTTGCATCGGCGCGGTAACGGTATCGGGTTTGCCGCAGCGCGACGATCACAATCTGGCCGTCGAAGCGCTGGCGCTGATACTGGCAAAGGACCTGGACGCGCTGCGCCTGGCCTGAATGAAGGCGGCGCCGGACATACCACGGCGCCGCCTCCCAGATCAGATCTTGCCACCAGCCTCGGCGATCACCTTGGTCAGGCTGCCGGTCGCCGGAAAGAGCGGGATCAGGCAGGCCTGAAGCGCGTGATAGATGTCGCCTTTGCCCGGGAAGATTGTGTGGGCGGGAACGAGGTCTTCCGTCAGCTCTTCATGCCAACCGCCGTTCTTGTGGTCGACGAAGCAGCGCTCGATCACGTTCCAGATCTTGCGATAGCTTTCCTCGTGGTAATCGCTCGGCAGGTGCTCGTTGAGGTAATGGGCGGCAGCCGCGCCTTCCGAGGCTGGCCACCACAGCTTGCTGCGCTTGGCGGGCGCGTCGTCCCAATCGAGCGTGTAGAAAAAGCCGCCCTTGTCGGTGTCCCAGCCGAGCAGCATCGACTGCGCAAAGAGTGCCTTGGCGGCATCCGGCATCCACGCATGCTTCTTGCCGCCGAGCGACCAGAGCTGCAGCAGCAGTCGTGCCCATTCCAGCCAGTGCCCGGGTGTGGTGCCCGAGGGGCGGAACATCTCGTTGCCGCGATAGGTCTGGTCGAGGACCCATTCTGACGAGAAGTGCTCGGCAACGCGCCAGTCAACGGAGCCCGCGGCGCGGCGGATGACGAGATCGGCGATGCTGTCGGCCTTGTCGAGATAGGCGTTGTCGCCGGTGGCTTCGAAGGCTGCCATCAGCGCCTCGGTCAGGTGCATGTTGGAGTTCTGACCGCGATAGCTGCCGCCTTCGATCAGCGACCAATCGGCATTGAACTCCTCGGCGATCGCGCCATGGTGCGGCTCCCAGAACCTGGTGTTCAGGACTTCGCTGACATCGGCGATCATGGCGTCTGCCAGCGGGTGACCGATTGTCTTGGCCGACGAGCCGGCGAGCAGAACGAAGGCGTGGCCGTATCCCTGCTTGGTGGAATCGACCGGGCCATCATTGTCGAGAGACCAGAAGTAACCGCCGTTCTTCTTGTCGCGATGATGGTTCCAGATATACTGCATGCCGTGGTCAACCACATCTTCAGCGCCTGGACGGCCGAGCAGGGCGCCGATCGAGAAGCAATGGACGGCACGCGCGGCGATGTGGACGCCACGCACCTGACCCTCGGCGTCGAGCGGCCTGCCGGTATCGTCCAGATCGTAGAACCCGCCCCTGGGATTGATGGAATCATGCTGGAAGAAATCGAACAGGGCATTTGCCTGGGCTAGCAGCCAGTTGCGGTGGTAGCTGCGGGTGGTCCAATTTCCGAGCGTGGCGTCGCCGATTGCAGGTGCCATGGTACTCCTCCGATTGCGTGCACAATGCCTTTCAAAGCGCCTATATAGGGGCGGTTCGAGTCTGTCACCCGGCAACCGCGTCAGGGACAGCTTCGTCAAGCGTATATTGACATAAAGATATCTTTATGTGAATTGGAGCGCTGGTCTTTAACGACGTCAAGGAGCCTGCCCGTGTTTGACAATCTTTTTGGTCCCCAGGGGGCAAAGCGTGACGGCGGTGATGTGTTCGCAGCCCTGAAAAAAGCGGCAAGCGAACGCATCCTCGTTCTTGACGGCGCGATGGGCACGCAGATCCAGGGGCTCGGCTTCGACGAAGACCATTTTCGCGGCGATCGGTTTATCGGTTGCGCCTGTCATCAGAAGGGCAACAATGACCTTCTGATCCTGTCGCAGCCGGATGCGATCGAGGAAATCCATTACAAATACGCCAAGGCCGGCGCCGATATTCTCGAGACCAACACCTTCTCCTCGACCAGCATTGCCCAGGCGGACTATGCCATGGAGGGCGAGGTCTACGCTCTCAACAAGGAAGGTGCCGAGATCGTACGCCGGGCGGCGCTGCGGGCCGAGCGCGAGGATGGACGCCGTCGCTTCGTGGCCGGCGCCATCGGCCCGACGAACCGAACGGCTTCGATCTCCCCCGACGTCAACAACCCGGGCTTCCGTGCGGTGAGCTTCGACGATCTGCGCATTGCCTATGGCGAGCAGATAGACGGCCTGATCGACGGCGGCGCCGATATCATCCTGATCGAGACGATTTTCGACACGCTGAACGCCAAGGCGGCGATCTTTGCCTGCGAAGAACGCTTTGCCGCCAAAGGCGTCCGTCTGCCTGTCATGATCTCCGGCACCATCACCGATCTCTCGGGACGCACGCTTTCCGGCCAGACGCCGTCGGCCTTCTGGAACTCGGTTCGCCACGCCAATCCGTTCACGATCGGCCTCAACTGCGCACTCGGCGCCAATGCCATGCGCCCGCATCTGCAGGAGCTTTCGGGCGTTGCCGATACCTTCATCTGCGCCTATCCGAATGCCGGACTGCCGAACGAGTTCGGCCAGTATGACGAGACGCCGGAGTTGATGGCCGCCCAGATCGAGGGCTTTGCGCGCGAGGGCCTCGTCAACATCGTCGGCGGCTGCTGCGGTTCGACGCCGGAGCACATCCGCGCGATTGCCGAAACCGTGGCAAAATACAAGCCGCGCGAGATCCCCGACCATCGTCCCTTCATGTCGCTGTCTGGCCTTGAGCCCTTCGAGCTGACAAAGGATATTCCGTTCGTCAACGTCGGCGAACGCACCAACGTCACCGGTTCGGCGAAGTTCCGCAAGCTGATCACCAATGCCGACTACACGGCAGCGCTCGACGTCGCGCGCGACCAGGTCGAGAACGGCGCGCAGGTCATCGACATCAACATGGACGAAGGCCTGATCGATTCCGAAAAGGCGATGATCGAGTTCCTGAATTTGATCGCCGCCGAGCCGGATATCGCCCGCGTTCCCGTCATGATCGACAGCTCCAAGTTCTCGATCATCGAATCCGGCCTGAAGCGCGTTCAGGGCAAGCCGATTGTCAATTCGATCTCGCTGAAGGAAGGCGAGGAGAATTTCCTCGCGCAGGCGCGCCTGCTGCACGCTTATGGCGCGGCTGTGGTGGTGATGGCCTTCGACGAGACGGGGCAGGCGGACAGCTACGACCGCAAGGTCGAAATCTGCACGCGCGCCTACAAGCTCTTGACCGAACAGGCGGGCTTCCCGCCTGAGGACATCATTTTCGATCCGAACATCTTCGCGGTCGCGACCGGTATCGAGGAACACAACAACTACGGCGTCGATTTCATCGAGGCGACGCGGACCATCCGTCAGCGCATGCCGCTGGTGCACATCTCCGGCGGCGTGTCCAACCTGTCGTTTTCCTTCCGCGGCAACGAACCGGTGCGCGAGGCGATGCACGCGGTGTTCCTCTATCACGCCATTCAGGCAGGCATGGATATGGGCATCGTCAATGCCGGCCAGCTTGCCGTCTATGACAACATCGACCCGGAACTGCGTGAGGCCTGCGAGGACGTGGTTCTGAACCGGCGGCCTGACGGCACTGAGCGGCTGCTCGAGGTTGCCCAGCGTTTTCGCGGTGCGGGCACGCGAGAAGCGAGAGTTCAGGATCTGTCGTGGCGCGAGTGGTCGGTCGAGAAACGTCTCGAGCATGCGCTGGTGAACGGCATTACCGAATACATCGACGCAGACACCGAGGAGGCACGCCAGAGCGCGGCGCGTCCGCTGCATGTGATCGAGGGTCCGCTGATGGCCGGAATGAACGTGGTTGGCGATCTCTTCGGTTCCGGCAAGATGTTCCTGCCGCAGGTGGTCAAGTCGGCCCGCGTGATGAAGCAGGCGGTGGCGGTACTGCTGCCTTACATGGAAGAAGAAAAGCGCCTTACCGGCGGCGACCAGCGGAAGTCAGCGGGCAAGGTCCTCATGGCGACCGTCAAGGGCGACGTGCACGATATCGGCAAGAACATCGTCGGCGTCGTGCTTGCCTGCAACAACTACGAGATCATCGATCTCGGCGTCATGGTGCCGGCAACGAAGATCTTGGAAACGGCCGTGGCGGAAGGTGTCGACATCATCGGCCTGTCGGGCCTGATCACGCCGTCGCTCGACGAGATGGTGCATGTTGCCGCCGAGATGGAACGCCAGGGACTGGATCTGCCCTTGCTGATCGGCGGCGCCACCACCAGCCGCGTGCATACGGCCGTCAAGATTCATCCAGGCTATACCAGGGGTCAGACGGTGTACGTGACCGATGCCAGCCGCGCTGTCGGCGTCGTCTCCGCGCTGCTGTCACCGAACGCGCGCGACGGCTACATCACCGACATTCGCGCCGAGTATGCGAAGGTCGCCGCTGCCCATGCGCGCAGCGAGGCCGAAAAGGTTCGCCTGCCGCTCGCTCGTGCTCGCGAGAATGCGCAGAAGGTCGACTGGTCCGACTACAAGCCGACGAAGCCAGGCTTCCTCGGCACCAAAGTCTTCGAAGATTACGATCTTGAGACGCTTGCGAAATACATCGACTGGACACCGTTCTTCCAGACCTGGGAACTGCGCGGCCGTTACCCCGCCATTCTCGAGGACGAGAAGCAGGGCGAGGCGGCGCGCGCGCTGTGGGCCGATGCGCAGGCAATGCTCAAGAAGATCATCGACGAGAAGTGGTTCCGTCCGCGGGCCGTCATCGGTTTTTGGCCGGCGGGTGCCGTCGGCGACGACATCCACCTGTTCAACGACGATGCGCGCAGCCAGGATCTGGCAACCTTCTACACGCTCCGCCAACAGCTTTCGAAGCGCGACGGCCGCCCGAATGTGGCGCTGTCCGATTTCGTGGCGCCGGTTTCGAGCGGTGTGAAGGATTATGTCGGCGGCTTCGTGGTCACTGCCGGTATCGAGGAAATCGCGATTGCGGAGCGTTTCGAGCGCGCCAACGACGACTACTCTTCGATCCTGGTGAAGGCGCTTGCCGACCGCTTTGCCGAGGCTTTCGCCGAGCGTATGCACGAGCGGGTCCGCCGCGACTATTGGGGCTATGCCAGGGACGAGACGCTCAGCAACGAGCAGCTCATCACCGAGGAATATGCCGGTATCCGCCCGGCGCCAGGCTACCCGGCACAGCCCGACCACACGGAAAAGGAAACGCTGTTTCGTCTCCTCGATGCGGAGAATGCAGCCGGCGTGAAGCTGACGGAAAGCTACGCGATGTGGCCCGGCTCCTCGGTTTCCGGCATCTACATCGGTCACCCGGAGTCCTACTATTTCGGCGTGGCGAAGGTCGAGCGCGATCAGGTCGAGGATTATGCCGAGCGAAAGGGCATGGATGTCGCCGAAGTCGAGCGCTGGCTGGGACCGGTGCTCAACTATGTGCCGCGCAAGCGGCAGGACGAGATCGAGGACGCGGCCTGAGCGGCTGCGTCTTCGTGCATCGATTCAAGGCGTCAGGAAAGTGATTGAGCGTCAGCCGCTAACGGACTGATCCTCAATCGGAAAAACGCGTCATTCATGCAGTCAGTTCGACAAGCAGCGCTGTCGTGTCATCGCTCTGCTTGAACCGCGGGAAGCGATGCCCCTCCGGGTCGATCTCACGTTCCAAGCGCCTCAGCTCGTCGACCATGGGCGCCAACCCCTTGTCGAGCGCAGTCTGCACCAGGCTTGCCGCCGTATAGGCCGAATAGAGGACGACGAGATCCGAGAAGCCGTCGCTGCAGACGATGGCATGGCTCGTGCCCTTTATCCGCAGCTCTTGCGAGACGAGATGGTCGGCTGCATCAGGCACCAGCCCCAGCGTCCAGACACCGCTGTCGGCCGCGTTCTGGCTCTCCCGGTGTCGGCGCAATGCCGCAAGCGTTTCCGGATTGCCGAGGGCGCCGCCGCCCCTGGTGATGCCGCCGGTGCGGGCAATGTGGCTTCGGGCGTGCATCTGCTCATTCGCATAGGCGTCGGGGATCGCCATATGCAGGCTCGCAGAGCCGTCATCGCGCAGCAGGAACAGGCAGGAATCGCCCAGGCCGATGAACGAAAGAGAGCTGTGTGTGGCATGCACCATGGCAAAGGCCGCCAGCGGCCAGGCATAGCGAGGCACGTCGGCATTGCGACCCAGAAAGGTAGCGCGAGCCTGAAGCGAGAGGGCGCGCGAAACGTCCGGGATCGGGCTGTCGCGGGTAACATTCTGCTGGAATCCGTGCGCAAAGCGCTCGGCGATCCATGCCGCGTCGCTGCCGGCCTCCTCGACATATCGGCGATCGCCAAGGCCGGTTGCACCGTCAATGACGAAGGCGCAGGCCTCGTTGTGCCCGAAGCGGTCGTCGTTCGGCTTTTCCGGATTGCCGGGGCTGGTGACGGTATCGAGAATTCTTATTCGCGGTTCAGACATCATAGCTTTGTCACCTTGGCTCGCCCGGTCTAGCCGAGGACAGGGCGCATGAAGCTGCGCTCGTAGCTGATGATGCTGCGATTGCGGCGGTCGAGCTCGAAGGCTGCCTGGCATTCAGGGTCGGCAGTCATGCGGGTGCGATAATCTTCATAGGCGGCAAGACTCGGAAAGGAGAAGAGCGCGACGGCGATATTGCTGGCGCCTTCCGAGGGCAGGAAGTAGCCGTGGTGGTTGCCGCCCATCCGATTGACGATCGGGATCCAGAGGCGTGCGTATTCTTCGAATTCCGGGATCTTGTAGGGATCGAGCACGTAGCGCAGATGGCAGGTAATCATTGAAAAGATCTCTTGTGGGAGGTTCGCCGGGAGAGAAACCGCCCGACATGACGATAGTGCGCGCCTTGCGATCTCGCCGCAAGCCGGTCGTTCAGCAAACGCGAAAGGGCGCAGTCGATGACGGCGCCCTTCGTCGGCAAGCCTATCAGTCGCGAATGACGAGAAGGTCGGCAGCCATGAAACGCAGCGTCACGGTTTCGCCTGTTGCCGGCGGCTTGACGCCCGGGCTGTTGAACATGTCGAAGGAAATGACGTTGCCACCGACGTTCATGCGGGTACGAATGACAGATCCCAGAAAATGTGCGGAGACCACTTCGCCTCTCAGCGCCGTATCGCTGGCGATCGTATCGGACAGCGAGCCGGCTTCCGGACGCAGGGCGAGCGACACCGTATCTCCCGCCTTGAAGGCGGCGACCGATTGCTTCAGCGTTACGCCCTGATCGCCGATCTGGATGCGGTTTGCGGCCGGATCGATCACCTTCGCGTCGATGATGTTCAGCGTCCCGACGAACGAGGCGACGAAGCGCGTGGCTGGTCTGTTGTAGATCTCGAAGGGCGTGCCGATCTGGTCCGCGCGGCCGCCATTCATGACGACGATGCGGTCGGAGATCGACAGCGCCTCCTCCTGATCGTGGGTGACGAACACCGTGGTGATGCCGAGTTTCTGCTGGATGGCGCGGATTTCTTCGCGCAGCGATACGCGGATCTTGGCGTCGAGTGCAGAGAGCGGTTCGTCGAGCAGGAGAACCTGTGGCTTCACGGCAAGCGCGCGTGCAAGCGCGACGCGCTGTTGCTGGCCGCCTGACAGCTGATAGGGATAGCGATCGGCAAGATGGTCGAGCTTTATGAGGCCCAACATCTCCTTGACGCGTTGATCGATCTCAGCCTGGGGAGCGCCTGCCACCTTCAGGCCGAAGGCGACGTTGTCCCGGACGCTCATGTTCGGAAACAATGCATAGGCCTGGAAGACCATGCCGATGTTTCGCTTGTTCGGCTTGAGATTGCCTTGTTCCTTGCCACCGATGGCGATCCGGCCGGCCGTCGGCGTTTCGAATCCGGCGATCATGCGCAAGACCGTCGTCTTGCCGCAGCCGGACGGACCGAGGAAGGAAATGAATTCGCCCTTCTCGATCTGCATGTTGAAGTCATGCACGACCTGTACGTTGCCGAAGGATTTCTTGAGGTTTGCGAGTTCGAGAAAAGCCATGAAAACCAAATACCTTACGACTTAGCCGGGGCGGCTCTGTGGAAGCGGGAGACGAGCTGGAGCAGGCCCATGCTGAGCCAGGTAATCGAGAAGGCGATGACCGCCAGTGCGGATGGTTCGTAAGCGCGGTTGGCGCCGACCAGCTGCAAATAGGGGCCAAAAGCCGGGCGATTGAGCAGGGCGGCCATGGTGAATTCACCCATGACGATTGCGAGCGTGATGAAGGCGCCCGAAAGCACGCCGCTCATGACATTCGGGAAAATGCACTTGAACATGATCGTCGTCCACTTCGCACCGAGGCTTTCGGCCGCCTCCGTCAGCGTGCGGACGTCGATCGCGCGCATAGCGGTATCCACGGCCCGATACATGTAGGGCAGGGAGAGCGTGACGTAGGAGAAGACGAGCAGGACGTTCGTGCCGGTGGTCGATCCGGTCAATGGCAGCATCGACGATGAATTGTACATGCGCAGATAGCCGAAGACGATGACAATGGCCGGGATGACCAGCGGCAAAAGCGTGATGAATTCGACCACCGGACGGATCTGCGGCAGGCGCAGGCGAACCCAATAGGCGGTCGGCACGACGAGAAGCATGCCGAAAACAATCGTGAGAAGTGCCATCAGCATCGAAAAGCCGAAGGTTTGCCGGAACTGGGCATCGGAAAAGACCGAAGCATAGGCGTCGAAACTATATGTGCCGCGCCGCATGCGCAGCGAGAACTCGATCGTGGCGATCAGCGGCAATACGAAATAGATCGCGCCGAGTGCTGTGGCGATCCATGCTCCAAGGCGTGGTGTCTTCATTTTTGCCACCGTTCAGCGCGCATGCGCAGCAGAATGTAGAACAGGTTGGACAGGCCCGTGATGACGATCATCCCGAGCGCGAGCGCGTAGCCCAGATTGGCGTTGTGAAGCACGTCGCCACGGATCTGTGCGTAAAGCAGGATCGGCACGATGTTGAGCGCGCTTCCTGTCAGGGCATAGGCTGTGGCGATCGCGCCGAAGGCGTTGGCGAACAGAAGCAGGGTGGTGCCCATCAGGCTCGGCCAGAGGATTGGAAAGGCGATCATGCGCCAATATTGGCCATTCGAGGCGCCGAGAATAGACGCGGCTTCCTTCCACTCTTTTTTCATTCCGTCGAGCGCCGGCGTCAGGATCAGCACCATCAGCGGGATCTGGAAGTACATGTAGGTGAGGGTCAGGCCGAGGAAGCTCAGAAGGTTGAAGCCGGTCGAATAAAGGTTGAAGCCGAACCAGTCGCGCATCAGAACGGTGACGAGGCCAGTGCGTCCGAGTGTGGCCAGGAAGGCGAAGGCGAGCGGTACGCCGGCGAAGTTCGAGGCGACACCGGAAAAGGTCAACAGGCCGGAACGGACCCAGTGGGGAAGGCCGCCGAGCACAACCGCCCATGCGAGCAGGAAGCCGATTAGCGCGCCGCCGAGCGCCGATGCGACCGACACCTTGATGCTGATCCAGTAGGCGCTCATGATCGAAGGCGTGAACAGGTCGGCGATGTTTTTAAGGGTAAGATCACCGTCCGGCGTCAGGAATGCGCCGGCTACCAGATAGACCGTCGGAATGATGAGAAACATCAGCGCAAAAATCATGAATGGCGCTATGCCGAGCCAGTCAATGACCCTGTCGCGGCTTATCAGGGGCGTGGTGCTGGCCACGGGTGTTGAAACACTGCTCATATACGACAGCCTTATCGGGCAACAGACAGGGAGACCTCTCCGCCACCAAAGGCAGCGGAGAGGCAATTATTCGACTTACTTGACGTTGGCGCCGACCACGGAATCCCAGTTCTTGGTGATGGTTTCCTTGGCTGCTCCCTGCTGTTCAAGCGTCGGGAAGATTGCCTTTTCGTAGGCAGCCGCCGGCGGAAGCTTGTCGAGCAGTTCCTTCGGGATCTTGTTGTTCTTTGCAAGATCGTTGAAGCGGATCGGGTGGCAATAGCCCTTCAGCCATCCGAGCTGGCCTTCGTCGGAATAGAGGTATTCCATCCAGAGCTTTGCGGCGTTCGGATGCGGTGCGAAAGCGGAGATCGCCTGAACGTAGACGCCGGCGACGACGCCCGTCTTCGGAACCACGACTTCAAACGGCGGGTTGCCCTTCAGGCTTTCGCCCCACGAAAGCGCGTTATAGTCCCACGCTACGATGATCGGGGTCGAGCCCTGGGCAAACGGAGCAGCCTTGCCGGTAACCGGAACGAAGTTGCCGCTCTTGTTGAGTTCGGCAAAGAACTTCAGGCCTTCATCGCCAGCCTTGGCAATGTCGCCACCTGCAGCGGACAGGCCGGATGCGAAGACGCCCTGAACTGCCTGGTTTGCCGTGCGCGGGTCACCGGCGAGCGCGACGGAGTTGGCATAGTCGCTCTTCTTGAGGTCAGCCCAATCCGTCGGGGATTCCTTGACGAGGTCCTTGTTCACCAGGAACGAGAGGACGCCGTAGTAATCGCCGTACCAGAAGCCGTCGGCATCCTTGGCGCTGTCGGGAATGGAGTCCCAGGTCGAGACCTTGTAGGGCTGGATCAGGCCGTCGGCCTTTGCAGACGGGCCGAATGAGAGACCGACGTCGATCACGTCGGGAGCCTGCGGGCCGGTGTTGCCCTTGTTGGCCTTGATTGCTTCGATTTCATCGCCCGAACCTGCGTCCGGGTTCAGTTCGTTGACGTCCAGGCCGTACTTGGCCTTGAAGCCGGCGATGACGTCGCCGTAGCCGCACCAGTCGTGCGGCAGAGCGATCGTCGTCAGGGTGCCTTCCTTCTTGGCGGCAGCGATAAGTTCCGCGCTCGGCTCGGCGGCCGCGATTGCTGTCGAAGCGACGACAATTGCAGTAGAAAGCGAAAGCAGTCTAGAAATATTAGAGATCACTGTTGTTCTCCTTCGGGTTCAGTGTCCGGCGATGCTGTTACTGACGTTGCGTGAAGCTAGTATGACATCTGGATGACGACCGTTTTTCTTTTGTATCGCAGATATTTGCCGGTGGTGCTTCATTTGCGACAAGTTTTTTCGCGGGCGTCTGCATCGTCATGCTTTTTTTACTTGCCCTCCTAACCAAGTTTACGGAAGAGCTTGGTCTGCTCGAACAGCCCCTCCAGCGTCTTCATGCGCTCCTTCGTTTCATCCCATGTCGAGTTCTGAACCGCTTCGATCAGCGCCTCGACAATGAAAAGAGTGACGACGGAAGAATCCCAGGCCGATGGCGCCTCGATCTGCACGCGAAACGTATGGCGCGCCAATTTGGCGACCGGAGAGCCCCATTGATCGGTAAAGACGATGATCTCCGCACCACACTTGCGCGCAGCGGTGGCGAGGCTCACCATCTCCTGCTCGTAGCGGCGGATATCGAAGATGATCAGCAGGTCGCCCGGCCTCATGTTCAGAACATATTGCGGCCAGCTGCTGGAATTCGACGAAAGCAGCGTGGTGTTCGGGCGGATGACCTGCATATGCGTAAAGAAATATTCGGCCAGCGCCCCTGTGATGCGGCCGCCGACGAAATACAGACCGCGCTTGCGATCGGACAGAAGTGAGGCGACATTGTCGAAGGTCGCCGTGTCTACGCCGCCGAGCGTCTGTCGCAGATTGCTCATGATCGCGTCGGCAAAGCGGTTGAGGATGTGCGTGCCGGGGGCGTTGGACGCCCAGCGGTCGTGCTTGGCGATCGGATTGGAGATCGTTGCCTCGACTTCGAGATGCAGGTGCGCCTGAAAGTCCGGATAGCCCTTGAAACCCAGCTTCTGAACCATGCGCACGACCGTCGGCGTCGATACGCCGGCGTTTTCGGCAATGGTCGTAATGCTGCCCAGTCCGGAGACAGGATAGTTGTCCAGCAGACTCTCAGCCAACTGCTTTTCGGCACGAGTGAGCGTGCCAAAATGCGAGTGGATTACGTCCGAAACTGTTTTCGACGCAACGGTCACGCGATCTTGCTCCCCGGGACTGGTCTTGTGCCACTTTCCCACTGAAAGTTAACAACGCTGTCACAATCCATGTCAACTGTTGTTGTGAAAAGATTTTTTCAGGATGCGCTTGACAGGGCTTCAAACCTGAAGAATTCTTTTCTTATAAGTATTTTATTAATGATTTGGGATGGTGCGCCTGTGGTGCCTGGTGAGTTCGAGGTCCTAAGCAAATCGGATGGCGAGTGCGTAGCGGTCGAACGGCCGAACGGCGCAAGTCCATTGCTTATCGTTTGCGAACACGCCTCCCGCCTGCTTCCCGAGCGCTATGGTGCGCTCGGCCTTTCCGGTGATGCGCTCAGCAGCCATATTGCATGGGACCCGGGTGCGTTGGCAGTTGCCCGCGGCATTTCGGAAGCGCTTGACGCAACGCTGGTGCACCAGCGTTTTTCGCGGCTCATCTACGACTGCAACAGGCCGCCGGACTCTCCGGGTGCCATGCCGCAGAAGAGCGAAATCTACGATATCCCCGGCAATGCGCATCTCAGCCCGCAAGAGCGCCACGCGCGCACCGAAGCGTTGTATATTCCTTTCCACGATGCCATCCGGGCGCTGATTCGCGACCGCAAGGCGAGGGGGCAGGACACCGTGATTGCAACAGTCCATAGCTTCACTCCCGTTTACCACGGCAAGACGCGTGCCGTGGAAATCGGAATATTGCATGACGAAGACAGCCGCCTTGCGGACAGCATGCTAGCTGACGCCGCAGCCGGCGCGCAGCTTTACAAAGTAGAACGCAACGAACCCTATGGCCCTCTTGACGGTGTGACGCACACGCTGGTCCTGCACGGGCTTTCGAACGGGTTGCGCAATGTAATGATCGAGGTCCGCAATGACCTCATCTCAGACGAAGCCGGTCAAGGGGTCATGACCGGCTATCTGACAGGGCTGCTCCAGCACAGTCTGGACGCCTGACAACAAAACATAAGACCCCAGGGAGCAGTTTAACTGCGATCGGCCCGTAGGCGAAAACGTCACGGGCAATTTGGCACTGGATAATCGGCCGCAATCCCGCGGCTGATCGCTATACAGGGGGAAGTCATGTCCGATTACTCGGAGCTCGACAAAAAGCAGGATGTGCACATCCTGCACTCCATGGGCTATGCCCAGGAGCTTGAACGACGCATGAGCTCGTTCTCGAATTTTGCAGTCTCATTTTCCATCATTTGCATCCTTTCCGGCGGTATCAACTCACTCGCACAGGCGACCGCCGGCGCCGGTGGCGCAGCAATCGGCATCGGGTGGCCGGTTGGCTGCTTCGTTTCGCTGGTGTTTGCCGTCGCGATGGCGCAGATCAGCTCGGCCTATCCAACAGCCGGCGGCCTCTATCACTGGGGTTCGATCCTCGGCAATCGCTTTACCGGTTGGCTGACCGCCTGGTTCAACCTGCTCGGTCTCGTCACGGTTCTCGGCGCCATCAATGTCGGCACCTACTACTTCTTCATGGGCTCCTTCGGCACGAGCTATTTCGGCCTGGCCGATACCACGACGGTCCGCATCGTCTTCCTGGTGATCATCACCGGCGCCCAGGCGCTCGTGAACCACATGGGGATCGGGCTGACCGCGAAGCTCACCGACTTCTCCGGCTACCTTATCTTCGCAACGGCGATCGCTCTGTCTGCGGTTTGCCTGCTCTCAGCACCGTCCTATGACGTGGCGCGCCTCTTCACCTTCGCCAACTATTCCGGCGAAGCGGGCGGCAACGTCTGGCCGGCAACCTCAGGGACATGGGTCTTCCTTCTCGGTCTGCTGCTGCCGATCTACACGATCACCGGCTATGACGCTTCCGCCCATACATCGGAAGAAACCGTCAAGGCGGCCCATTCCGTTCCGCGCGGCATGGTCTCTTCAGTTCTCTGGTCCGCACTGTTCGGCTACATCATGCTTTGCTCGTTCGTTCTGATGCTGCCCAGCATGGACGATGCCGCCAAGCAGGGCTGGAACGTGTTCTTCTGGGCGATGGACAGCCAGGTCAATCCGCTGGTCAAGGATGTGCTCTACTTCGCCATTCTTGTCAGCCAGTGGCTGTGCGGCCTTGCGACCGTTACCTCGGTGTCGCGCATGATCTTCGCCTTCTCGCGTGACGGCGGTCTGCCGGCATCCAAGGCTCTTGCCAAAGTCAGCCCGAAATATCGCACGCCGGTTGCCGCAATCTGGACCGGTTCGATCCTCTCGGTTCTGTTCGTGTGGGGTTCGTCGCTCGTCTCGATCGGCGACACGCCGGTTTACACGATCGTCGTGTCTTGCACGGTCATCTTCCTGTTCTTCTCCTTCGCGATCCCGATCACGCTCGGCCTCTTGGCCTGGGGTTCGTCCAAGTGGGACAAGATGGGTCCGTGGAACATCGGCGAGGGCATGTTCAAGCTGTTTTCGGTCCTGTCGATCCTTGCCATGATCCTGATCTTCGTTCTCGGCGTCCAGCCTCCGAACGGTCCGGCGCTGTACGTCACGGTCGGCTTCCTGGTCCTGACCGCGATTGTCTGGTTCGGCTTCGAAAGCCGCCGCTTCAAGGGTCCTCCGATCGGCGAGGAAGTCGCGCGCCGCCAGGCCGAGATTGCCGCCGCCGAGAAGGCGGTTGGCGAAAGGTAAGCCTGAGGCTTTTCTCTTCAACGACGGGGCCGCTTGTGGCGGCCCCGTTTCCCGGCTCAACGAAAATGCATCAGACGGGCCAGGCTTGCGCCACGGCATGCCCTTTCGTTGCCCCGATTTTCCTATTCCAAGTCAGGCGGATTTAACATGAGCATCTACACCCTCGACGATCTCAAGCAGGATGTTGCCGACGGGCGCATCGATACGGTTCTGGCATGCCAGATAGACATGCAGGGCCGCCTGATGGGCAAGCGCTTCCAGGCCGAGTTTTTCCTGGAGAGCGCCTGGAAGGAGACGCATAGCTGCAATTATCTCGTTGCAACCGACATGGAGATGGAAACCGTCTCCGGCTACAAGGCAACCAGCTGGGAAAAAGGCTACGGCGACTACACGATGAAGCCCGACCTTTCGACGCTGCGCCGCATCCCGTGGCTCGAAGGGACGGCGCTTGTGTTGTGCGACCTGCTCGACCATCACACGCATGAAGACGTGCCGCATTCGCCACGCGCCATCCTGAAGAAGCAGATCAGGCGGCTTGAGGACATGGGCATGAAGGCCTTCATGGCCTCCGAGCTCGAATTCTTTCTTTTCGATCAGACCTACGAGTCGGCACACACCTCGGGCTATCGCAACCTGAAGCTCGCCAGCGCCTATAACGAGGACTACCACATCTTCCAGACCACCAAGGAAGAGGAGGTCATGCGGGCGATCCGCACAGGCCTGCAGGGGGCTGGCATCCCGGTCGAGAATTCGAAAGGCGAAGCCTCAGCCGGCCAGGAGGAAATCAACGTTCGCTATGCCGACGCCCTGACGATGGCCGATCGCCATGCGATCATCAAGAACGGCTGCAAGGAAATCGCCTGGTCGAAAGGCAAGGCGATCACTTTCCTCGCGAAGTGGCACTACAACGCGGCCGGCAGCTCTTCGCATATCCACCAGTCCCTTTGGAGTGCCGACGGCAAGACGCCGCTGTTCTTTGACGAACAGGGCAAGTACGGCATGTCGCCGCTCATGGAAAACTACGTGGCCGGCTTGCTCAGCCACGCGAGCGAGATCACCTATTTCCTCGCGCCCTACATCAATTCCTACAAGCGTTTCATGGCCGGCACCTTCGCACCGACAAAGGCCGTCTGGAGCAAGGACAACCGGACTGCCGGCTATCGCCTGTGCGGCGACGACACCAAGGCAATCCGTATCGAATGCCGCGTCGGCGGTTCCGACCTCAATCCGTACCTCGCCTTTGCGGCGCTGCTTGCCGCCGGTATCGACGGCATCGAGAACAAGCTCACGCTTGAAGACCCGTTCGTCGGTGATGCCTATGGCGCTCGCCGCGTCCGGGAGATTCCCCGGACGTTGCGCGCGGCGACCGCAACGATGACCAAGTCCAAGATGTTGCGCAAAGCCTTCGGCGACGAGGTGATGGACCACTACACGCGCGCTGCCGAATGGGAGCAGGAGGAATACGATCGTCGCATCACCGACTGGGAAGTGGCGCGCGGTTTCGAAAGAGCATAATAGCAATGGCAAAAGCCGGAAGGCGTCCCGCGATACGGTCTCCAGAGTCTGGCGGATTTGTGCGGGATGTCGGCCCGCTTCGGCTCGCGAAAACATAGGAAGATGATCATGGGAATGATCCAATGCATTTCACCGATCGATGGATCGGTTTACGCCGAGCGTCCAGCGCTTTCGCTGGAAGCGGCGAAAGAGGTCGTGGCGCGCGCCCGCAAGGCGCAGAAGTCCTGGGCAAGGCGACCGCTTGAAGAGCGTGTCCAGCTCGTGCTGAAGGGCGCTGCGCGGTTGAATGAAATGTCGGACGTCGTCGTGCCCGAGCTTGCCTGGCAGATGGGGCGCCCGATCCGGTATGGCGGAGAGTACAAAGGTTTCAACGAGCGCTCCAACTACGTCGCCTCGATCGCGGCGGATGCGCTGGCGCCGCTCGTGGTTGAAGCAACCGACAGGTTCGAGCGCCGCATCGAGCGCGAGGCGCATGGCGTCGTATTCGTCGTGGCCCCGTGGAACTACCCCTACATGACGGCCATCAATACGATTGCGCCTGCCTTGATGGCCGGCAATACGGTCGTGCTGAAGCACGCGTCGCAGACGCTTTTGGTCGGCGAGCGGCTGGTTCAGGCCTTTGTCGAGGCGGGTGTGCCCGAGGACGTGTTCCAGAACGTGTTCCTGGACCACGAGACAACCTCGGCACTGATCGCGGCAGGCAGCTTCAATTTCGTCAACTTTACCGGCTCCGTCGAAGGCGGCCGGTCGATGGAGCGGGCCGCGGCTGGCACATTTACGGGCCTCGGCCTCGAGCTCGGCGGAAAGGATCCGGGCTATGTCATGGAAGACGCCGATCTCGACGCTGCCGTCGATACGCTGATGGATGGCGCGACCTACAATTCCGGCCAGTGCTGCTGCGGCATCGAGCGCATTTATGTGCACCAGTCGCTCTATGACAGCTTCGTCGAGAAGTCGGTCGCCTGGGTGTCGAATTACAAGCTCGGCAACCCGCTCGACACGGAGACATCGCTCGGTCCGATGGCCAACAAGCGTTTCGCCAGGGTCGTGCGCGAGCAGATTGCCGATGCCGTTGCCAAGGGTGCCAAGGCGCTGGTCGACCCGAAGCTCTTCCCGGCTGACGACGGTGGCGCCTACCTCGCGCCCCAAGTCCTCGTCGACGTCGATCACTCCATGGCGTTCATGCGCGAAGAGACCTTCGGCCCGGCCGTCGGCATCATGAAGGTGAAGAGCGACGACGAAGCGATCGCGCTGATGAACGACAGCCAGTACGGGCTGACGGCTTCGCTCTGGACCAAGGATGCTGAACGAGCAGGGCGGCTTGGGCGCGAAATCGAAACCGGCACAGTTTTCATGAACCGAGCCGATTATCTCGATCCGGCCCTGTGCTGGACCGGTGTCAAGGAAACCGGCCGTGGCGGCTCGCTCTCCATCATCGGCTTCCAGAATCTGACGCGTCCGAAATCCTACCATCTGAAGAAAGTTACAGCATGAGTGCGCATATCACAGCCAATTGGAGCTATCCGACAGCCTTCAAGCTCGGCCGCGGCCGCATCAAGGAGCTGGCGGACGCCTGCAAGAGCCTCGGCATCAAGAAGCCACTGCTGATCACCGATCGCGGCCTCGCCACGATGGCGATTACCAAAAACGCGCTCGACATCCTGGAAGACGCGGGTCTTGGTCGAGCGATCTTCGCCGACGTCGATCCGAACCCGAACGAGAAGAACCTCGACGCCGGCGTCAAGGCGTTCAAGGACGGCGGTCATGATGGCGTCGTTGCCTTCGGCGGCGGCTCAGGCCTCGATCTCGGCAAGTGCGTGGCCTTCATGGCCGGTCAGACGCGGCCTGTCTGGGATTTCGAGGATATCGGCGACTGGTGGACGCGCGCCAGCGTGGAGAAAATCGCGCCGATCGTCGCCGTCCCGACCACGGCCGGCACCGGATCGGAAGTCGGTCGCGCCAGCGTCATCACCAACTCTGAAACGCATGTAAAGAAGATCATCTTCCATCCGAAGTTTCTGCCGGGCGTCGTCATCGCCGATCCGGAACTGACGGTCGGCATGCCGAAGATCATTACCGCGGGTACCGGCATGGATGCCTTCGCACATTGCCTGGAGGCCTATTCGTCGCCCTTCTATCACCCGATGTCTGCCGGCATCGCACTGGAAGGCATGCGTCTCGTCAAGGAATTCCTGCCGCGCGCCTACAAGGAAGGCACCGATCTGGAAGCACGCGCCAACATGATGTCGGCCGCCGCCATGGGGGCTGTCGCCTTCCAGAAGGGGCTCGGTGCGATCCACGCGCTGTCGCACCCGATCGGCGCCGTCTACAACACTCACCACGGCATGACGAACGCTGTCGTCATGCCGGCAGTGCTTCGCTTCAATCGTTCGGCAATCGAGGACAAGATCGCGCGCGCGGCCGCCTATCTCGGTATTTCCGGGGGCTTCGACGGCTTCTACGACTACGTGCTGAAGCTTCGTTCGGAACTCGGCGTCCCGCAGAATTTGTCGGCGATGGGAATCACGCCGGACAGGATCGATGAGTTGTCGGCGATGGCAATCGAGGATCCGAGCGCCGGCGGCAACCCGGTGGCATTGACGCTGGAAAACACCAAGGCGCTTTTCAAGGATTGCTTCTGAGACAAAAGGCGGACCTCATATTTGGCCCGGGAAGCACTGGCTTTCCGGGCTTTTTTCGTTTCGCAGGACGCCACCCAAGGGTATCTGTGTCCGGATTACGAAAAATCCACGCAGCAATTTAAGCTGCGATCTTTAGGTATTGTTAACCATGTTTGGAAAGGATGCGTTAATCGCACGATGCTTCCGACATTCCGCAACAGAGCGATGGCGGGCTCGTGAATTTCCCCTCGAGGACCAGACATGCCAGTCATCACATTTGCAAACACCAAGGGCGGGGCCGGTAAGACGACGGCCGTCCTTCTTCTCGCGACCGAGCTTGCCCGCAAGGGGTATCGCGTCACGATCCTCGACGCCGATCCGCAGCATTGGATTTCCCGATGGCATGACGTCTCCGGCCATGTGCAGAACGTTTCGGTGATTGATTTCGTGACGTCGGCATCGCTGCCGCAGCATATTTCGGAAAACAAGCACAACACCGACTACTTCATCATCGATCTGCCGGGTGCGCGCAATCCGCTGCTTGCGACTGCAATCGGCCTTTCCGATCACGTGCTTATCCCGATCCAGGGCTGCGCCATGGACGCGCGCGGTGGTGCGCAGGTGCTGGAATTGCTGAATTATCTCGACGAAAAGGCGGGTATCAGGATCAGCCATTCGGTTGTGCTGACCCGCGTCAGCTCCATGGTCACGACGCGAGCCCTGGCGCTCGTCAAGTCGCTGCTCAGCCAGCGTCAGGTGCCTGTCCTCGATACGGCCATCATCGAGCGTTCCGCCTTCCGCGACATCTTCGATTGCGGCGGGACCCTGCATTCGATGGACCCGGGGCGCGTCAGCAATCTCGACAAGGCCCGCGAGAACGCTCTCTGTTTTGCCGAGGAGATCATGAACAAGCTGCCGGTCAGGCTTTCCTCCGCCGCCCGCATGACGGGACCGCTCGTCCGCTCTGCGGCGTAAGGGCCAACCGCTTTTCTGAGACGATGCGCGCCCCGGTCCGCTAGGGGCGCATTTCCTGTAGCTGCACCTGCTTTCGTGTTGGATCAGGACGGCTTGCCAATCTCGGCGAATGTCCACGCGTGGACATGTGGTCCTTCAGCGTCAATCCACGAATTCGACGGTAACGCCGGGTTTGACCATCTTTGCCAGCTCGGTCGCGTCCCAGTTTGTGAGACGAATGCAGCCGTGGCTTTGCGTTCGGCCGATCTTCGACGGTTCCGGGGTTCCATGGATCCCGTAGGTTGGCTTCGAAAGTGCCATCCAGACCGTGCCGACGGGGCCGTTCGGCCCTGGCGGAATGTTCAGGATCTTGTCATTGTCGCCCTGCTGGAAGTTGATCTTCGGATTGTAGGTGTAACCCGGATTGAACGCGACGCGTTCGACTGTCACCGTGCCTGACGGCGACGGGGTGTCGGTGGAACCGATGGAGGCGGGGTATGCGGCAACCAGACCGCCGGATGCGTCATAGGCGAAAATCTGCTTCTTGCCCTTGTCGGCGATGATACGCGCTACACTGCCGCTCTTGACCTCGCCCGGATTGATCACCTTGACGATCGTGCCGGGCACCGTGAAATCCGCACCCGGATTGATGTCCTTCAGGAAGCCTTCATCCATGTGAAAGCGCTCGGCCAGCATCTCCGTCGTGGAGGTATAGGCAAGCGACGACAGGGCAGCCTTGTGTGCGTAGTCTTCCGGGATCTCGGCGACATACGGACCGGCGGCGTCGGCGGGCGTGATCGTGTAGCTCACGAGCGGCAGGCCACCGGACATGCGGAGCTGTTCGAGAATGGCATCGGTGTTGTTGGGATCCAGCGTTTCGCCGGTCATCTCCTGATAGGCGTAAATCGCCTTGGTGACGTTTGTGCCCATATGGCCGTCTATGGCGCCGGGAGAGATGCCCGCGCGGTCGAGAAACACCTGAAGCGCCACGATCTCAGACTTCGACTTGTTCTTCAGGGTGATAACAGGCTCCGAAGGCGGCTTCGGTTGCATCATGTCAGGTTGCTGTTGATCCGGCTCGATTGAGGCATAGTCGCCGTCGTTTTGCGGGTACGGCTGCTCGTCCAGCGGCTGGCGATCGATGGAGGCATCGCGTGTGATGGAGCCCGTCACGGCGCCGCGTTCCGAGTAGCGGGTATCGCCGTACTGGTCGTCGCGATAATAGGGATCATTGTTGTAGACCTCACGGCTGGGCGGCGGCGGATAGTATCCGCGTGCGCGCGCTTCCGTAGCGATGATGTTGCCATAGCGGTCGACGAGCACCCGATTGCCGCGACGGTCACGGGCATAGCCGGCACCGGTGGGGACGTAGTCGAGAATGTCACCGTTCGGTGCTACGAAAACGACGCTGTTCTGGCGCCGGTTGAAGAACTGCGCGTCGGCGTCTGGAGCCAGCGCCGCAACGGCCAGCACCACAATTGTCCCAGACAATGCCGATTTGAAAAAGCGATTCACGTCTTCGTATCCTTCAGTGACAGAGCCGACACACACCTGCGAATTTTGACGCTAGTGTGGAATTTATGAAATCGTGCTGAATAAAAGATAAAAAACTCCCGATTTTCCGTTTGCTCATAAACATTTGAGACCGCCAGGCGGTTCCACGGAAATTGGCGCCTGAACAAGTGCCCTGCGCGATTGACGAAACGTGGCGCAAAACCTAACCCTACGCCGGCTGATGAAACGGGGAGATGACATCATGATTGAGTTTGCCGCTGCCCTTGGGCCGCGTCTGATGCTGGACGAAACGTCGCTGATGGATATCGGCGGATGCCTCGTCGAAGGTGTTGATATCGCGCCGAAGACGGCGGTACCGGATGACGGTGACGCCCGCATTTCGCATTCTGTCCAAGGCTTTCTCTTCACCTGCGGACCCGACCACATCCGTCACCGTGACAAGATACCCGGCCGCAGCGACGGCAAGGTTTTCCCCTTGCATGGGTCTGCTGCCGGGCACGGCGCAAACATCCTGTGGACCAAATTTGAAAACGGCAACGCTGAGTGCCGCGCAGATATTGATCTCACCACAGTGGAGGGGCTGCCGGCCCGTATCGAGCGACATTGGTTCATCGACGGTAAAACCGGCGAGGCGCATCTCAACGACCGGGTCATCAATACCAGCGACAGGAGGGTGCCGACTTTCCTGATGTACCATATGAACGTTGGCGGCAAATGGTTCGACGCGGCCACGCGGCTCGAGGGGAAGATGCTCGAAGGCGGCGGTTTCCCCTGGCGGTTCGGAGAGCAACTCGGAGACCTCTTCTGCGTCAAGGCGCCGGCAACCGACGATGGTCTTTCCGAAGTCCGTTTGGGACCGATCGCTGCGATCGGCGGCAGGACGCTGAGGGTGCGTGTACAGGCGGACACCTTGCCGCATCTGCAGGTCTGGCGAAACCAGAAGGCGCCCGCCGATGTCCTCGGCATCGAGCCGGTATCGCATCGGTGGGTCTCCCGATCCGAGCTGGAGGCAGCGGGGGAATTCGTCTGGCTGGAGCCCGGCGAGAGCCGCAACTACGGGCTCAGCTTCGCCTTCGTTTGAATGATCCGCGGTTGACGCTGGTCATCCGGCGGCGTAGTCATTCAGCCCACGATTTCAGGAGGATTAGCAATGGACATTCGCCAGATCGATGACGATTATTCGGTTTCCGGCCAGATCACGGTCGAGGACCTCGACGAGGTCAAGGCCTTGGGCTTCAAGTCCATCGTCTGCCATCGTCCGGACCAGGAAAGCATGGACCAGACGCCGTTTGCCGCGATCGAAGCGCGCGCAAAAGAGCTCGGCCTCGATATCGCCCATGTTCCGGTCGGCCCGATGGGGGTGACAGAAGAGGCGGTCGTCGGCATGGTCGATGCGCTTGACGAATTCCCACGCCCGATGCTCGGCTACTGCCGTTCCGGCGCGCGCTCGACGGCGATCTACCAGAAAACCCAGCATATCCGCGCCTAGTCTCTGGCCGCGGGGCTTATTCGGCGCCGCCTGTGGAGCGGCGTCTTTCATTTCATAACCAGGAGAACATCATGAGCATCAAGCGCATCGACGTCGGCGCCCGCATGAGCGGCGCAGTCATCCACGGCAACACCGTTTACCTCGCGGGCCAGGTCGGCGAAGGCGAAAGCGTCACCGAACAGTGCAAGTCGGCGCTTGGCGAAGTCGATCGCCTGCTCGCTGCTGCCGGTTCGAGCAAGTCGAAGGTTCTGCAGACCATCATCTATCTCTCCGACATCGCTTACTTCGCCGAAATGAATGCTGCCTGGGAAGCCTGGGTCGATCCGGCAAACACGCCTGCTCGCGCGACCAGTGAAGCAAAGCTTGCTGCGCCGAAGTACAAGGTCGAGTTCATCGTGACGGCTGCGATCTGAACACTTCGCCATCTTCGATGTGGAAGCCGGTGGGTTCGCTCACCGGCTTTTTGTTTGGGCGATTTCCGATAGCGTGCGCGTCGGCGTGATCGCTTCGGGATCAAGCTTCACCTCGATGATCGAAGGTTTGCCGGCAGCGCGAGCCCGTTCGAAGGCGGGGGCGAAATCCTCGGTTTTCTCCACCGTTTCTCCGTGGCCGCCATAGGCCCGGGCCAGTGCCGCAAAATCCGGGTTTGTAAGATCGGTGCCGCTGACGCGGCCGGGATATTCGCGCTCCTGATGCATGCGGATCGTGCCGTAGATGCCATTGTTGATGACGATGGCGATGATCGGCAGGCGGTAGCGGACGGCTGTCGCGAATTCCTGGCCGTGCATGAGGAAACAGCCGTCTCCAGCAAAGCAGATCACGTCGCGCTCGGGAAACAGAAGCTTTGCTGCGACCGCGGCGGGCAGGCCGTAACCCATGGAACCTGAGGTCGGTGCAGCCTGCGTGTTGAATTGGCGGAACCGGTGGAAGCGGTGCAGCCAGGTCGCGTAGTTGCCGGCACCATTGGTAAAGATCGTGTCTGTGCGCGTATTGGCCCCGATCCATTCCATGATCGGGCCCATGTGAACATCGCCGGGACCTGTTTGCGGCGGTTTCGACCAGGAAAGATAGGCCTGATGCATGCGCTCGGTGCGTTCTGCCCAGTGCGGTTCGGCCGGCGCCTGGAGATCGGCGAGAGCGGTGACGAAATCCTGCGGGCTCGCTGAGATCGCGAGATCCGGCCGGTATATGCGGCCAAGCTCGGATGGATCCGGATAGATATGGACGAGTGACTGCTGCGGGTATGGAATATCGATCAGCGTGTAGCCGGAGGAGGGCATTTCCGACATGCGGCTGCCAAGCAGGATCAGCAGGTCGCTCTCCTTGATCTCTTTTGCGAGCGCCGGATTGATGCCGATGCCGACGTCGCCGGCATAGCCCGGGTGCAGATGATCAAACAGCATCTGGCGGCGGAAGGAGCAGCCGACCGGCAGTTTGAAGCGTTCTGCAAAGGCCTGGAAATCGGCGACCGCGTCCGCATCCCAACGGGTCCCGCCGATGATCACCATTGGCCGTTCTGCCTTCAGCAGGCGCAGATACAGATCGTCGATCTGGCCGCTGCCGGGATGTGCTTCGACACGCGCATAGCGCTTCGCGCGGGGCGCTTCGACTTCATCCCGCAGCATGTCTTCGGGCAGTGACAGCACGACGGGGCCCGGGCGACCGGAGGTTGCGATCGCAAAGGCGCGGGTCACGAACTCGGGTATGCGTGCGGCATCGTCGATCTCACCCACCCACTTGGCGAATTCGGTGAAGGCACGGCGAAATTCCACTTCCTGAAATGCCTCGCGCTCGCGGGCGTCGCGTTGCACCTGGCCGATGAAGAGGATCATCGGAATGGAATCCTGCCTGGCGATGTGAAGGCCGGCCGAGGCGTTCGTAGCGCCCGGGCCGCGGGTGACCATGCAGATTCCGGGTTCGCCGGTGAGCCGTCCCCAGGCGTCGGCCATCATCGCGGCTCCACCTTCCTGTCGGCAGACCACAACGTCGATGTCGCTATCGTGGAGCGCATCGAGGACGGCGAGGAAACTCTCGCCGGGCACGCAGGACAGGCGCCTTACCCCGTTCGCCTTCAATGCCTCGACGATCAGTTCCCCGCCGGTTCTTTTCATGGTGATCTCTTCCCCTCCAGCTCGGCGAGTTCCGCCAGAACGTCTTCCTGATGCTCTCCGAGCCTCGGGCTCGGCCTTTCGTAACGCAAGGGCGTCTGCGAAAGCACGACCGGCGTCCTCACACCGGGAATGACGGTGCCGCCAGCATCCTTGAGGTCAATGCGCAGGCCGCGCGCCTCGACCTGCGGATCGGCAAACATTTCCTCGATAGTGTTGATGGCGCCTGCCGGAACCGCGTTTTCCTCGCAGGCTCGCATGAGGTCGGCCTTCTGCCATGTCAGCGTTTCGGTCGCGACCAGCCGACGAACCTCGTCGCGGTTGGCGACGCGGGCCCTGTTGGTCGCGAAGCGCTTGTCGAAAGGGGCGGCTGCGAGCCCGAGGATGGAGCAGAGCCGGCCGAACTGGCCGTCATTGCCGATCGCAAGGATGAGATAGCCGTCGGCAGTGGGAACGACTTCGTAGGGAGAGATATTCGGATGGGCGTTTCCGAGCCTTGTCGGCGCGCGTCCGGATATCAGGTAGTTCATGTTCTGGTTTGCCAGCACGGCGGATTGCACATCGAGCAACGCCATATCCACCAGCTGCCCTTCACCGGTCTTCAATGCATGGATGAGCGCGGCCTCTATCGCCGCAACCGCGTAGATGCCGGTGAAGATGTCGGCGATGGCAACCCCTGCCTTCATCGGCTGCCCTTCCGGCTCGCCGGTGATCGACATGAAGCCGGACATGCCCTGGACAATGTAGTCATAGCCGGCGAGGCCGGCATAGGGGCCTGTCTGGCCAAAGCCGGTGATCGAGCAATAGACGAGCTTCGGATTGAGCGTCTTCAGGCTCTCGTAGTCGAGGCCATATTTCACCAGCCCGCCGAGCTTGAAGTTCTCGATGACGACATCGGCGGTCGCTACCAGGCGGCGCACCAGTGCCTGGCCTTCCTCGCTCCTCAGGTCTGACGTGATGGATCGCTTGCCGCGGTTGGCCGCGTGATAGTAGGCGGCGGAGAGGTTCTCGCCATCCGCGCTCTCGACGAAGGGAGGTCCCCACTGGCGGGTATCGTCGCCGCCGTCGGGGTTTTCAACCTTGATCACGTCAGCGCCGAGATCGGCCAGCATCTGGCCCGCCCACGGGCCGGCGAGCACGCGGGCGAGTTCAATGACGCGAATGCCGTGAAGCGGCGGCTTCCTAAGCTTTGTATCCGTCATGTTCCTCCCGCGATCAGATCAGGGCGCCCGTGCCGACTGAGATGTATCGGATACTGGTTTCGATGCAAAGCGGCGCTCGCGCCAGATAATATAAAAGCCGGACCCCATAATAATGAGGATGCCGATCCACTTGACCACATCGGGAAAGTCTCCGAACACCAGCCAGGCGAAGATGGTGGCCGAGACGATCTCGAAATACTGCAGCGGTGCCAGCGTCGAGGCAGGTGCCGATCGGTAGGCATAGACACCGAGGATGCCGGCAATCGCTGCGGTGATGCCGACGCCGATCAGATAGAGATAGGCGCGGCCATCCGGCAGGACAGGATCGAATATCTCGGAGCCGGTGCCATGGCCGAAATACAGAAGGACGATGCAGATGAGGAGACCCCACAGGCCCATGTGAAACTGCATGACCCAAGGGTCCTCGCGCTGCGCGAGCGCGCGGTTCATCATCGCGGATATTGCTATGCAGACCGCGCTGACGACCGGCAGAAGCGCAACGTAACCCACTTCCTCAAAACTTGGTTGAATGATGAGGATCGCACCGAAGAAGCCCACGCCGCAGGCTGTGTAGCGTCGCCAGCCGATCGCCTCCTT
The DNA here is from genome assembly GCF_056406295.1 of Rhizobium sp. P1_C7. Taxonomy (NCBI): domain Bacteria; kingdom Pseudomonadati; phylum Pseudomonadota; class Alphaproteobacteria; order Hyphomicrobiales; family Rhizobiaceae; genus Rhizobium; species Rhizobium sp. P1_C7. The sequence continues at coordinate 240,363 of NZ_JBFUAL010000009.1, read as the reverse complement.
GAGGAAGATGCTGCTGAGGATGGTGAGGATGATCGGTTCGACGAAGAAGATAGCAATGGCATCCGCGACCGCCATGTACTTCAGCGTGGTGACGAACGAGATCATCGAGATGGTGATGATGGCGCCGCGGATCGCGTGAAAGAAGCTCTGCTTCCACGTCGTGTCGGCCAGGTTCTTCCGCCACAGCACGATAGGCAGCATGCAAAGCGCCTGCACGGCAAATCGAGCGGCGGTAATCTCCGCCGACGGGATGGTGGCGATGGCGAGCTTCGAGAAAATGTCGATGATCGGAGAAACGAGAACCGACATGGACATCAGCATCAGCCCCATCATGACCTCCGAGGAGGTCGATGCGGGGAGGGTGGAATTGCTGGTGCTCATTGCCGGTCCTTCTTCAGGACTTCGCGAGCGCTTCGTCACACCAATCGGCGAATGCCGAAATGGCGGCGTCGGCGCCGATTTCATTCAGAGTCTCGTGGCGCATGTCCTGATATATCTGCGTGGTGATACGGGAGAAACCGGCGGCTTTCAAATGGTTTGAAAGCCAGACGACCGCTTTTCCTCCGTCCGTTGCCGGATCCTTGCCGCCGCCGACCAGATGGATCGGCGTCCGCGCCGGCAGCCTCGCCAGATACTGTCTTTGCGGGGCGCGGAAGGTCAGTTCGAACAGGTCGAGCCACAGGGACACGGACGCGTCGAACCCGCATAGCGGGTCGGTGATGTATTTGTCCACTTTGGCGGGATCACGAGACAACCAGTCGAAGTCCGTGCGCCTGCCCTTGATCGACTTTGCCCACGTGCCGAAGGTGAGTTTTGGCAGTATGCCGCTTGGCACGTCGGAGCCTTTCAACGCGCGCTCTAAAAGAAGGATCGCTTGCGCGGCGCGGCCGGCAATGCCGGGGTTGAAGTTGGAGTTCCACAGGGCGATCGCATCGAATTTGTCGGGATAGGTGACAGCCGCATTGAGCGCGATCAGACCTCCCATCGAATGACCGAAGAGCACGATCGGCAGCCCCGCCTGCTGTCCCGCGATGTGATCACGAAACGCTGCGACGTCATCGACGACGCGACGGGCGCCTTCGCGGCGGGCAAAGCGGCCGATCGGCGCCTCCGGCGCCGTTGTCTCGCCGTGGCCGCGATGGTCGTGGACGTAGACGTGATAGCCACGGCCGGCCATGGCCTGCGCGAAGCCCGCATAGCGCTTCGAATGCTCGGCCAGCCCGTGGCAGACGACAATGATCCCGTTTGCATGCCCGCTCGCCGGCTGATGATGAAAGGCAAGCGACGCCCCGCGCGTCACGAGGCGCTGTGTTTGTGCGAACATCGTTTCCTCCGTCGCGCGAGAAGATCAGAACAGCCGCCGAATGCAACAGGCCCTTATGCTTGTTCCGGGGGAATTTCAGCGCTCCGTTTTTGCGGCTTGCGAAAACACGCCTGGCGTGTTTAGTTGTTCATGCATTGTTCTTTGGCGAGCAGAGCTGGAGTGAGGATGAGAAATCTGTTCCTGCGTTTGACCGTGGGTATCATCGTCGCTGCCACCGCCGGTTCTGCCGCTGCCGAGGCAGGCGGCGGGCGGACGCGTTTTATCCTCGCGGCGAGCTGGCAGCCGGCATTTTGCCAAACCAATCATCGCAAGGCGGAGTGCGCAAGCCAGACGAAGGACCGGTTCGACGCGACCAATTTCTCGCTGCACGGTCTCTGGCCGATGCGGGAGAACTACTGTGGGGTGTCTGAAGACCTGCGCGCGGCTGACAAGGGCGGAAGCTGGCACGAATTGCCTGCCTTGACGCTCTCCGATGCCTCGAAGGCCGCACTCGACAAGGCGATGCCAGGAACGCAATCGGGCCTTGAGCGGCACGAATGGCTGAAACACGGTACCTGCGCGAGGATGAGCGCCGATGATTATTTCTCCACGGCGGTTCGGCTGGTGGGCGAATTGAACGGTTCTGCGGTTCGCGATTTGTTTGCGTCAAGGATCGGCAAGACGTTGACCTCGCAGGAGATCAAGACGGCCTTCGACAAGAGCTTTGGCCCGGGGGCGGGAGACCGCGTCAAGATGAGCTGCCGTCGCGCCGGTCAAAACCGCGTCATCAGCGAATTGACGATCGGGCTGTCACAGGACGCGACAACCGAGGTCGGCGCCAACCTGGGTGACCTCATACAGGGCGCCGGTCGGACATCGTTCGGCTGCAATGAAGGGATCGTTGACGCGGCGGGGTTCTAATGCCGGGGGCATGCCTTCTCCTTTAGCCGGTCAAGAGCAAGCGCCGTTCCGTGCGCGGCGACGACTGGCCGGGTCCCGAGAGGGGGCAATCGGTAGGCAAACCGACGTCCGGCTTTTCCGGTCGACCATGCAAAGCTGAAATAGCCGCCGCCTTTGGGCTGGAATTCCATTGAAGGTTTCAGAAAAGCGTCTTGTTTTTGGCGCTGCGCGTTGCTCCCGGGCGCCAATTCGCCTACATAGCGGCAAACCTAAAATCCCCCCCGCGGAGCACTTCATCAATGGCACGTCAGTTCATCTATCACATGTCGGGGCTCAGCAAGTCCTACGGCGCCAAGAAAATCCTAGAAAACGTCAACCTGTCCTTCTACCCGGATGCCAAGATCGGTATCCTCGGGCCGAACGGTGCCGGTAAGTCGACCGTGCTGCGCATCATTGCCGGCCAGGACAAGGAATTCACCGGCGAAGCCTGGCTCGCCGAAGGCGCGACGGTCGGCTACCTGGAACAGGAGCCGCATCTCGATTCGACGAAGACGGCGTTCGAAAACGTCATGGTCGGCGTTGCTGACAAGACGGCAGTGCTCGAGCGTTACAACGAGCTGATGATGAACTATTCCGACGAGACCGCGGAAGAGGGCGCCAGGCTTCAGGACATCATCGACAGCCAGAATCTCTGGGACCTCGAGCAACAGGTCGAGATGGCCATGGAAGCGCTGCGTTGCCCGCCGCGCGATTCCGACGTCACGACGCTGTCGGGTGGTGAGCGCCGTCGTATCGCGCTCTGCCGCCTGCTCTTGTCGCAGCCGGATCTGCTGCTCCTCGACGAACCGACCAACCATCTGGACGCCGAGACCATCGCGTGGCTTGAAAAGCATCTGCGTGCCTATCCCGGCGCCGTGATGATGATCACCCACGATCGCTACTTCCTCGACAACGTGACCGGCTGGATTCTCGAGCTCGACCGCGGCCGCGGCATTCCATACGAAGGCAACTACTCCGCATATCTGCAGGCGAAGGCCAAGCGCATGCTGCAGGAAAACCGCGAAGAGGCGGGCCGCCAGAAGGCAATCTCGCGCGAACAGGAATGGATCGCGTCCAGCCCGAAAGCCCGTCAGGCCAAGTCGAAGGCGCGTATCAAGTCCTACGAGCAGCTGGTGGATGCCGCTGAGAAGCAGCGTCCCGGCGACGCGCAGATCATCATCCCGGTCAGCGAGCGTCTCGGCCAGGTGGTCATCGAGATGGAAGGCATCTCCAAGGGCTTTGAGGGCCGCACACTGATCAACGACCTGTCGATCAAGCTGCCGCCGGGCGGTATCGTCGGCATCATCGGGCCGAACGGCGCCGGCAAGACGACGCTGTTCAAGATGATCACCGGCCAGGAAGCGCCGGACAGCGGTTCGGTGCGCATCGGCGACACGGTGCATCTCGGTTATGTCGACCAGAGCCGCGATGCGCTCAACGGCAGCAAGACGGTCTGGGAGGAAATCTCCGGTGGCGCCGAAGTCATCAAGCTCGGCAAGTTCGATATGAACTCTCGTGCCTATTGTGGCGCCTTCAACTTCAAGGGCGGCGATCAGCAGCAGAAAGTCGGAAATCTCTCCGGTGGTCAGCGCAACCGCGTTCACCTGGCGAAGATGCTGAAGGCGGGCGGCAACGTGCTGCTGCTCGACGAACCGACGAACGACCTTGATACGGAAACGCTCGGTGCGCTGGAGACGGCGCTCGAGAACTTTGCAGGCTGCGCGATCATCATCAGCCACGATCGCATGTTCCTCGACCGTCTGGCGACGCACATCCTCGCCTTCGAAGGCGATGGCCATGTGGAATGGTTCGAGGGCAACTTCGAAGACTACGAGCAGGACAAGGTGCGCCGCCTCGGTGCGGACGCCCTAAACCCCGGCAGCCAGGCCTACAAGCGCCTGACACGCTGATTTTCAGCGTTTCGCAAGCAACTGGAAAAGCCGCTGGGTGACCCGGCGGCTTTTTTTAGTGACGGCGCCTATGTCGCTAATCGCGCAGTGAATTTCGTGATTGGAGCGAATTGCTGCTTGCAAGCTCAGACCAATTCACATAAAGATATCTTTATATGTTGATTGGATCGGATATGAGTGAGCCCGTCAGGCTTGGTTTGGATGCGTTGGTGGACGTGCTGCGGGCAGCTGGCGAGCCGACCCGCCTGCGTTTGCTCGCTTTGCTTGCCGCGGGCGACCTGACGGTCACCGATCTTACAGAAATTCTCGGGCAATCCCAGCCTCGCATTTCCCGCCATCTCAAGCTGCTCGGGGAGGCCGACCTGATCGATCGTTACCAGGAGGGGGCATGGGCCTACTTCCGGCTACGGCAGGACGGGAAGGCGGTGGCCTTTGTCAGAAGTCTTTTGAGGCACGCTTCCGATAGCGATCCGGTCATCCTGCGTGACGGCGCGCGTCTCTCTGCCGTCAAGCGCCAGCGCGCCGAGCGGGCACAGGACTATTTCAGCCGCAATGCGGCCGAGTGGGACGAGCTTCGCCGCCTGCATGCGGCAGACGAGGAAGTCGATGCGGCCGTCATCCGGATTCTCGGCAGCCAGCCGATCGATTCGCTTCTGGATCTTGGCACGGGAACTGGCCGTATCTTGGAGCTGCTCTCCGGCCTCTATCGTCGCGCAATCGGCGTTGATGCCAGCCGCGACATGCTGAGTGTCGCACGGGCAAATCTGGACAAGTCGGCCATCACCAAGGCCTCGGTCCGCCACGCCGACATCCTGAACCTGCCTTTCGAGGCACAGGATTTCGATCTGGTGACAATCCACCAGGTTCTGCATTTCTTCGATCAGCCGGAGATCGCGATCGGCGAGGCGGCGCGCATGCTGCGCCCGGGCGGGCGGCTGGTCATCATCGATCTCGCGCCACACGCGCTGGAATATCTTCGTGACGAGCATGCGCACGTGCGCCTCGGCTTTTCGCACCAGTCGATGTCCGATTGGGTGCGCAAGGCCGGGCTCGATGTCGAGCAGGTCGTCGATCTTCATCCGGGTCATCAGGGCGGGCAGGGACTTACGGTCACCATCTGGCTCGCGCGGGACCCAAGGCGTCTGATGGCCTCTGTCGAGACCGAAAGCGCCGTACCTACATTTGCCGGGAGAGAGTGACATGGCTTCAAACAGCGACGCGCGCCGCAGGATCGGTGTTTCCTTCGAATTCTTTCCGCCGAAGTCGGAAGAGATGGAAGGCCAGCTGTGGAACACCGTCAGCGAACTGCAGGACTGGGATCCGGACTTCGTATCCGTAACCTATGGCGCCGGCGGCACCACGAAGGCGCCGACGCTGGCGACCGTGTCGCGGTTCCTTGCCGGAACGCCGCTTGCCACCGCGTCGCATCTCACCTGCGTCGGGGCGACGAAGGAAGAGACGCACAGCGTCATCGACACCTTCCGAAATGTTGGCGTCAAGCATTTCGTAGCGCTGCGAGGCGATGCCCCAGGTGGCGTCGGCGCGCCTTATCAGCCGCATCCCGGCGGCTATGCCAACGCCGCTGAGCTCGTCGCGGGGTTGCGCGAGATGGGCGACTTCGAGATCTCGGTCTCGGCCTATCCCGAGAAGCATCCCGAAAGTCTCGATACCGCTGCCGACATCGAGATGCTGAAGCGCAAGGCGGACAACGGCGCCGATCGCGCGCTGACGCAATTCTTCTTCGACAACGATAATTTCGAGCGTTACCTGGAAAAGGTTCGCGCGGCGGGCGTCAATATACCCGTCGTGCCGGGCATCATGCCGATCCAGAACCTGACGCAGCTGAAGCGCTTCGCAGGCGCCTGCGGAACCATCATTCCGGGCTTCCTCGATGAACGCTTTGCCGGCTTTGACGACAAGCCGGAGGAACGCGCCAAAGTCGCGGCCGAGGTTGCAGCCGAGCAGATCGAAGATCTTGGCCGCCGTGGCATCAGCGATTTCCATCTCTACACGATGAACCGCGCGCCCCTGGTCTCGGCCGTGTTGGCGAATATCGGCCTGAAGCGGGGGCACACGAAGAATGCCGGCGCCGCGGCCTAGCCTGACCAAAGCTGCTGACGCATCAAACACTAAAAAAGCGCATGTCGTCGTGACATGCGCTTTTTTAATTCTTTGAGCTGTTCGCTATTCAGGAGTCTCGGCATTGTCCGTTTGAGGCGGCAAAATAGTCAGATAAAAAGCATCGACAAAACAAAAAGAAACGCCGCACCGACCAAAAGGACATTCAAGGATCGTGTCAGTCCCATGTCTGTCTCCTCGCGTTAACGATCGGATAATATGTCGGGAATACGACGCTTGAAAAGTGAATTTTATGCTGCGATGCGGCGAAAATGTCACGCTTTTGCCGGTTTTCACGCGCTAAGCCACTGAAATGGAAACGCAAATTGCGCTGTAAAAATATTCACACTTTTTAACGAACTGTAAAATTGAGGGACCCCGCATTAACGGATATGGCGGGTTCAAGGTCCCTGCTCTGAAAGCCGGGCCAATCGCCCGGCTTCGAAAAGCGGCTCACGGGCGGCCTAAAGCGCGCCGAGCAGGGCCGGGGTTGCCCAACCATCTGCCGGCATCCCCAGTCGCTGCTGCTCCTTCTGGATCGCGACGCGCGTACCGGAGCCGAGAATGCCGTCGATCGAGCCGACATCATGGCCGAGCGTGTCTAGCTTCGTCTGCAGTTGTTTCATCTCGTCGTTGGAAAGACCCTGTTCCGGCGTGCCCTTCAGATACGGCTCGGCGCCTGAGAGACGCGTGCCGAAATAGGCAGCCGAGGTGGTGTAGATGAACGACTTGTTCCACTCGAGATAAATCTGGAAGTTCGGGTAGGCGATGAAAGCGGGTCCAAGGCGGCCCTGCGGGAGCACGAGGTCGCCGCGCAGGTTGCCGAAGCCGGTGTTGCCGTCGCGCGGCTTCACACCGAGCGCGAACCATTCGCCCGCGGTCATGGAGCCACCGAGGCCCGATTTGTCAAACGGCAGGGCGTCAGGAACCGTGACTTCCTGAAGCCAGGGCTGGCCCTTCTGGAAGCCAAGGTGCTGGATGAACTTGGCGGCCGTCAGGATTGCATCCGGTCCGCTCTGCTTCAGGCGCACATGGCCGTCGCCATCGCCATCCATGCCGTAGGCGACGATGTCGCGCGGCAGCATCTGCACCTGGCCGATTTCACCAGCCCAGGCGCCGGTGTTGGTTGCGGGATCGAGGTCGCCGTGTTCTACCATCTCGATCAGGGCGATGAGCTGCGGTCGGAAGAGTTCGGGGCGGCGGCAATCGTGAGCCAGCGTTACCAGCGCGTTGCGGGTGTTGAAATCGCCCTGCACGGCGCCGAAGTCCGTTTCCATAGCCCAAAAGGCGGTGATGACCCCGGCCGGTACGCCGAACTCCTGTTCGGCGCGGGCAAAGACGTCCGCGAACTGCTTCATCTTCTGGCGGCCGATGTCGAGCCGTGCCTGGCTGACGGTGCGCTGCGAGAATTCGAGGAAGGTCTGTTTGAATACGCCCTGGGCGCGGTCGCGGCTCAGCACCTTCGGGTCGATCTGGGCGCCGGCAAGTGCCTTGTCGGCCGCGTCGGCGGATGCGCCTGCTGCAATCGCCTCCGCCTTCACGCCTGCCAGGAATGTCGCAAGATCGCCGTCGCATGCAGGGGCTGGCGCCATTGACGCGGGAGCCTCGCTGGCCGGCGCAGCGGTTTGCGCTGCGGCGCCGGTTGCGAGGCCGGCGGCCAACAGGAAAGCGAGCGCGGAACGGCTTGCAGGCGTGCGGTGCATAGTCTTTATCCTCGTCATTACCGAAATTGCTGTCGATGTCCCAAATGATTGTGACAGAAGCAAGAAAGAAGACGGGACGTTACTAAGAATTCGTGTCTTTTGATACGGCCGCAACCCAGTTGGTCCAGTTCTTTGCCGAGCCGGCAAACACGTTAATGTCAGTAGGCCCCTTGATGCCTGGAATGACGCCGGTCGACGTGTACTGCCAGAACGCCCAGCGGCGATCGGCATAGGTCACCTCCGGATGCTTCGCGACGGAACGGACCCAGAAATGATAGTCCTTGAAATAGCCGGCGAGATTTTCGCGATGGAAATCGACCGAGGTATATATGATCGGGCGCTTGCCGTAATAGGCCTCAAGGCGGTCCATGAAGCGCTGGATCTGCGCGCGCACCGTTTCCGGGTCGGGGCGGGTGCGGCAGGTTTTTGATTCGCCATTCCACTCGACGTCGAGCACCGGCGGCAGGCGCATGGATTCCTTCGGCACGTTACCGATGAACCAATCGGCCTGTTCGTCAGCCGACGAGCAGAAGTAGTAGAAATGGTAGGGCGCGTGGGGGATGCCGACGGCGCGGGCGCGCTGCCAGTATTCATTGAAGCGCGGATCGACGCGGTCCTTGCCTTCGGTCGCCTTGATGAAGGCAAAGGCAACGCCTGAATTGCGGACCGTCTGCCAGTCGATATCGCCCTGCCACTTGGAGATGTCGATGCCGTGAACGGCATTCTGCTGCGGGTGTTTTGCCCCGAAGTCCTGCGGATCGGTGTCCTTGAACCTTGTCTTGGGTTTTATGGACGCTGTTTCGAGAAAGTCGTAACCCGATGACGTGCAACCGGCCAGCATGATGGCCAATGGCAAGACGCAAAGCAGAAGCCGGCGCATAGGTGTTCCGTCGTGAACCGAATGATCTTTTTGCCCCACAGCTTGACCTTCGTGATAGACGCGTCCAGCGAGAGATGCCCCTCTATTGACCATATCAACGTAAAAATTCGGTTAGTTTCAAGCTAAATATTAGCCTTCCGTAATTATTGTTGCGCGCCAGGCGTAGCCACCGCCGATAGTCTGGAATGCCAGCCGCGCGTTATGCCGCTCCGCCTGGGTCCGCACGACAGCGTGCAAGTTGGCCCGTGGGCTCACATGAAATCTTGCGAGCCATGACTGAAGGAGGGTGCGAAACCAGTCCGGGAGGCCTTCCTGCTGGCCGAAATCGACGATGTGAAGCTGCCCGCCTGGGTTGAGTGCAGCTGCAGCGGCATCGATCGCCCGTTCCCAATCTGGGATCATCGAGAGAGCGTAGGAGATCAGGATGCGGTCGAAGCCTTCGACGCCGAATTCGTGCGGCGTGAAGGCCGTTGCATCGGCAACCCGAAAATCGGCGCTCGTGCCTTTGGTGGCGAAGGTCTTGCGCGCCGAGATCAGCATTTCCTGCGAGATATCAAGGCCATAGAGACGTGCCAAGGGATAGCGCTCGTGGGCAAGCGCCAGGTTGCGGCCCGTTCCGCATCCGACTTCCAGGAGCGTGCCGCCGGCCGGCACATCGAGGTTGCTTATCGTCTGGTCGCGACCAAGCAGGTAGTATTTGCGGGTGAGGTCGTAGATATGGCGCTGATAGCGGTACATGCCGTCCATCAGGTCGGCATGGTTTTCGGCCGATGCGCCGGTGGTTGCATCGATCTTGCTCACGCCGTTTTTCCGTAGATGTGAAACCCGCCATAGATTGCGGAGCGATCGAGCGCTGTCAGCGCGCGTGAGCGTTCCGCCAGATAGACCCACTGGTCGCGAACGGCCGGCGACAGCCGGCCCTCGACAATGCTCTTTTCGGCGGCCGTGCGGAAAATCACCCTGGCGCCATCGCGCGCCGTCCGGGTAATTTCCGACCACAGGTCGTTCAGCTGCTGATCTGTCATCCAGTCCTGCGCGTCGAGAAGGATGTAGCGATCGCGCGAATCGGCCGGTTCGCTCGCGAGCAGTTCGGTGAAGCTTGCGTGGTGGACGCTGACGCGATCGACGTTTGCGCTGATCGTCTCATAGTGCTCGGGCCTCAGATAGGTCGGAAGCGGACCTTCGCCCTCCGGCGCGTAGCGCCGGCCGAAGGCCTGCCAGGCGAAATAGTTGTCGCGCATCTCGAAGTGACAGGCGAGCTTTTCGAGACGGTGCCGCAGGACCGGCGCGATCGAGTGATCGGCGGTAAGGCTTGCCAGCTCGTCATATTGCTGCGGCGGAATACCAAGGCCGAAGAGGGAGCTCTTGCGGCCCGTGATCCAGCGCACCACCGGCCTTTCGAACAGGGGAGCAATCTTCTCGTCGAAGAACTGGCGTTGCTCACGCAGCGTGCGCGCGCGCGTCATCTCCGTGAGATCGACGCCGTGCAGGCGCGCCAGCAGATGTGCTGCGCCGATGAAACGGCCGAGAAGGCCCGTCTTGTATATATTGCGGTCAAAGACCGTCACGCGGCGGCGACCGAAGTTGCGCCCGTTCCAGTAGGCGCGTGTCGTTTCGTCGACATTGGCAGACAGGAACTGGTCGAATGCCTTGCTGTTGGATGGCTCGCCTGGCGTGGCAAGGAAGCGGATGAGGTCGGCGCGAGCGGGCAGATGCCGGAAGGCGGCAAGCTTCAGGCGGTTGAGGGCAATGTGGTGTGGATTGAGATCGACGACGTCGATCGATGCCGGGCTCTGCGAGAGATAGGCGAGCATATTGCAGCCGCCGGAGCCGATCGTCACGATGCGGTGATGTGGCTCAATCTCCATCGCCATCATGTCCAGATCCGGATCCTCCCAGATTTGCGGGTAGACGAGGCCGGAGAACAGGAGCCCGAAGAGCCGCTCCGAAAGGCCTTCTTTTGAGAGGACCTTGTGGCGCAGAAGAGCCGCCTTGAGTTTCCGGTTCTTGCGGAAGCCGGCATCCGGTGCAAATTCCGTCATATGTTTCTCTCAACCTTTTAGCGTTCAGCGCGTTTAACGCGACGGCGCTACAGTTTGATGACGTGGCCTGTGGGAATTTGCCTTGATGGCCGCTGTACGGCGTTGCACAATTTGGTGCCCCACCTGTTTTCTTCGCCCCGATGGAGGAGCACATATGCGACGTGTTCGGCCTATCCTGAAGACACTGGCCGCTCTGCTCGGCGTCGTCGCCGTTGTCGGCGCCGGGTGGTTGTACGTCAGACCGCCGGAGCTTCTGCTCGTTGGCGATGGCTATGCAGCCAAGATCGTGTGCTCCAACGTCTTCCTGGCGGGGCGCGATCCGGACATGGTGCTGTCGAAGGATGTTCAGGCGCCGGGCAATCCGCTGTTGCGACTGGTACGGATCGATGTCGACCGAGGGGAAAAGCGGGTCACGGCCCGGATCCTCGGACTGTTTGCCCCCAACCATGCGATCTATCGCGAGCGCCTTGGATGCACGGCCGTTCCCGACGGCAATTTCGACGCTGCGCGACGTGCCGTGCCTGACGAACCGGCAGCCGCCGCCCTCCCGGACAATGCAATCCGGGTGGCGGCGGACGGTGTTAAAAGCGCCAGGGACGAGCGGATTGCTGCCCTTCTGGCGAGGAGGGATCTGGCTGGCAAGAACATGCGCGCGGCCGTTGTCGTTCATGACGGGCATATCATCGCGGAAGCCTACGGCACGGGATTTGGACCAGGCACGCCGTTGATCGGGTGGTCGATGACCAAGACGGTGAACGCCGCGATCCTTGGGCGATTGATGATGGAGGGCAAGATCAGGCTCGACGATGCCGCGCTGTTCCCGCAGTGGAGGAACGACAGGCGCGCGCAGATCAAACTCAGGGATCTCCTGGGGATGGAAAGCGGGCTGGCGTTCAACGAAGACTATGGAACCGTGGCCGACGTCACTCGCATGCTATATCTCGATCCCGACCAGACGGCGCTTCCGGCAAGTTTGCCGATGCTGACCGACCCCGGAAAAAGCTTCAACTATTCCAGCGGTACCTCGGTGCTGATCTCCAGGATTTGGATGGATCGGATCGGCGACGAACAGACGGCGCTGGCCTATCCGCGGCGGGCTCTGTTCGGCCCTCTCGGCATGGCGAGCGCGGTGCTGGAAGTTGATGCGCGCGGCACGTTTGTCGGCAGTTCATACCTTTACGCGACTGCCCGGGATTGGGCGCGCTTCGGCCAGTTCCTGCTTCAGGACGGCGTCTGGAACGGACAGCGGCTGTTGCCCGAAGGCTTCGTCGGCATGATGCGGACGCCGACACTGACGTCGAACGGAGCGTATACGCGCTTGCAGGCCTGGCTGAGGCCCCCAGGCAGCGGCACAGGCTGCGATTGCCTGCTTCCGGCAGATACGTTCTGGTTGGAGGGGCATGACGGGCAGAGCATGGCGATCGTTCCGTCAGCCAATCTGGTCGTCGTCAGGCTGGGGCTGACGCCCAGCTGGCTCAAATACAGGCCGCAGGCGCTCGTGAGGGACGTTCTGGCCGCCCTGCCGGCCGGCAATCAGCAGCCGTGATCAGTAATTGCCGTGCGCGATGTTCGTCATGCCCTTGCGCTTTGCGTCATAGTAATAGCCGCGGGCATAGAGACGGACCGCGTCGTCCTCGCTGTTGTCAGAGACGAGCCAGGCCCCACGCAGATACTTTGCCGCGTACTTGATATTGGTTTCGGCGTCGAAAAGGCCCTCGGGCCGGCCGTCGTAGCCCATGGATTTCGCGGTGTTGTACTTGATCTGCATGAGCCCGAAGTAGCCGCGCTTGTTGTAGGCCTTCGGATTGTAACGGCTTTCGCGATGCACGACGCGGTGAAGCAGCGATGCAGGAACCTTGTAGATCGCGGAATACTTGTCGATGATCTTGGTGATGGCGCTCTTCTCAACCGTCGGCGCGCCGTCGTCGTCATTGTCGCCGAACATCGGCGGCGCGGCGGGGGGATCCATCGGGCCCGACGTGTCAAAGCCGTAGTCCATCATCGGGCGTGGGGCGGTGTCGATCGCCGAAAGCGCTGCAACCGCTCCGGTCTGCGGGGTCGCGGCAAAGGCGAGCTGCGTCGAGGGCGTTCCCGGGCGCGGCGTCGGTACGACCGATTGGATGGCGGTCATCTCGGGCGTCAGCGGAATTTGAGCCATGGCGGTTTGCTGGGTTGGATCGGTTGCCGGCATGGCTGCCGTGGCGATCGACGGTGCCGTCTGATCGGCGCCGGCAATCATGGCTGTCAAAGCTGTGCCTTCGCCCGCCGGAATTGCCGCGAACATGGCATCTTCACCGGGCCTCGGCGTCGGAACGACGCGCTGTTCCGCAGTCAGTTCCGCCTGGGAGGTGTATTCGACGCTGGAGCATCCAGCGGCCACGCCGCACAGCATCGTAGATACGATGAGACTGCGTTTAAGGCCGGAAAATCCGATCGCTACCATACTCTCACTCTCGTGAAACGCGCCGCCCCGGCAGCGTTGGATATTAACAAGAACCTTAAGCCCTGTTTCGCCAATTAACCTATTCGTTGCTTTGCGGCAACCCGCCGAGAATATTTACGCGGCAATCCGGCGGTAGCCGGCGGTCACCGCACCTGCAGCGATCAGCAACGTGCCTCCTGTGCGATTGACCGCGCGCTGCACGCTCGCCTTGCGAATCAGGCCACGCGCCGCATGTGCCGCAAGCGCATAGGTGGAGGCATTGATGGTTGCGAGAACCAGGAAAGTCGCCTCCATGACCAGCATCTGGCCGAAGAAGGGGAGGGCAGGATTGAGGAATTGCGGTACGAAGGCCACGAAGAAAATAATGCTCTTGGGATTGAGCGCCGTCACGACATAAGCATGAAGGAAGATCTTCAGCGACTTCTCTTCCGGCAGGTTGTCGTTATCGGCCATGGGCCCCTCAACGATCGGCGCGCGCCAGAGCTTTATCCCAAGCCAAATAAGATAGGCGCCGCCGATCCACTTGAGAACGGTGAAGAGTGCCGCCGATGCCGCAAGAACGGCACCGAGCCCGAACAGCGAAGCCGTCATTGCGGTGAAATCGCCAAGTGCCACACCGGTCACCGTCGCGAAGGCGGCTTTGCGACCATGACCGAGCGCATAGGAAACGACGAGGAGAATCGTCGGCCCCGGTATGGCCAGCATAATGGCGGATGCAGCAGCGAAAGCGAACCAGGCTTCGAGCGACATGAGATCTCCTCCTCTTCACTAGAAAGCAAGCAAAGACACCATATCGGCCTTGCGTCAATCATGCTTCCTTGTATTTTTGCCCGATCGTATTCATCACTTCGCCGAACCACTTCACCGACGTGTCGAAAGGCTTGCCGCCCTTGATCCGCGGGAATTCGATCGTGCGCAGCTTGCCGTTCTGAGCTTCGTCGTGGCCGGTGACGCCCGAAACCTTGTTGAGCGCGCTTTCGACGGCAAGGTCGGTCATGCTCTGGATCAGCCGCAGGTCGTCGATATTGGCGGGCGCGGACCTGGCAAAGTAGCCGGATTTCTGCACGAGCGAACGTTCGGCATTGAGGAGGCTGGCGAACTGTTTCTGGAACCAGCCGCCGACATTGATGGTGTCGATCTTGACGTGACCGAAAGCATCGCGCTTGACGGTCTCCCCTGCCGCTTCACGCTCGGCGACGATCGCATCCAGGCATGCACCTTCCGAGACGAAGACCGTGGCATGCCCCGTGCGGTCCATGATCTCTTTCAGGCGTGCCGCCTCAGCCTCCAGGTCGAAGGCGATTTCCGGCAGATAGACGGCGTCGATGCCCTTCATCTGCGCGTTGGTCATCAGCCCGTCGACATATTCGTTGTTCCTCGTGCGCTGCAGATAGGCGCGCGCGGTCGCTGCCGTCAGCCAGCCGCAATGGCGTCCCATCACTTCATGAATGATCAGCGTACGGGGAGCTGCCGTCTGCTCGTTGCCGACATTGTCGAAGAAGTGCGCGCCGACTTCGGCCGCCGTCCACGCGCCGAGTGACTGGCGGATCGGAACGACGTCGTTGTCGACCGTCTTGGGCAGTCCGACGACAGTCAGATTGTAGCCGTTTGCCGCGAGATAGGCCGCAAGGTCTGCTGCCGTCGTATTGGTGTCGTCGCCGCCGATGGTGTGAAGGATGGTGATGCCGTCGCTCGCAAGGCGCTCGGCTGCAACGCGCAGCGGGTTCTCGCCCTCCTTGACCAGGCCGCGCTTCACGCAGTCGGCGGCATTGGTGAGCTTGACGCGGCTGTTGCCGATCGGGGAGCCGCCGTAGCGATGCAGCAACGGAGCCTTTTCCCGCATATCCGTCGTGATCTTGACGCTGTCGCCGAGCAGCACGCCCTGATAGCCCGAACGGTAGGCGATGAGCTCGATGTCAGGCGCCACGTCGCTATAGCGTTCGATGAGGCCGCCGACCGCTGAAGACAGACAGGGGGCAAGGCCTCCGGCCGTGAGCATTGCGACTTTCTGTTTGGCCATGATCCCTCCGCTTTGGTGTCTGCGCTGTTTGCGTGATGCTTAGCTAGCGCATGGATGCGGCAGACAAGGAGGCCTGTAAAGTGTTGTTTCTATGAAAATCGCGCCTTTCGTCCAAGCCAAACCACGAAGGCGACGAGAAGCGCGAATATAATCGTTTCAAGCCCGAGTTGCTCCTTGAGGAGGGTTGTGGAAATCGCGAGCGTGACGAACGTCTGCAGCAACTGGACCTGCGCCACGCGGGCAATTCCGCCGATCGCGAGGCCGGCGTTCCAGAACACGAAGCCGCCGAACATCGACATCAGGCTGAGGTAGGCAAGCGCTCCATATTCTCCGGCGCCGGGCGAATGGATGCCCGACGGCGCGACGATGACGGTGCCGATGAGCGACAGGGGGAATGTGACAACAAGAGCCCAGGATATCGCTTCCCACCCCGACAGATGGCGGGAGAGGCGGGCAAGAAGGACATAACCGAGCGCCGCCGAAACAGCTGCTGCGAGAAGCCAGAGATCACCGGCGGCAAGCTGGAAGCCGCTGCCACGAACGGAAAAGACAATCACGAGCAATGCGCCGGCGACGCCGCATGCCCAGAAGAGGGGACCTGGCCGTTCGCCATCGATGAGCGCGGCGAAGATCGAGGTCAGCAGCGGGAGCACACCGAGAACGACGCCGCCGTGGCTCGCCGGTATTGTCTGCATGGCGATCGACGAAAAGGCCGGAAAGCCGAAGACCACGCCGATGCCGGCACCCAAGAGTGCGGGGAAATGCGTCTTGGGAAACGGACGGCGGAAAATTGCCAGTGCGATCATGGCAACGACGGAAGCGATGGCGGCGCGGCATAGCGTCACGAAGTAGGGCGAAAAGCCCTGGAGCGCGATATGCGTCATCGGCAGCGTCGCACCGAAAATGAGGACCCCGATGAAGCCCAAAGCGAGCCCAAGGATCTGCGGTCTGTCGGCGAATGGCATGGAATCTCTCACGAAACGAATGGCGGAAGCGCTGACATCACCGCGCCGCGCTGTCCAATTCATTCGCCTGATGCGATGCCACGCAAACGCGATGGATGCGCCGGTTCCAATGCGACAATGACCGAAATGTGAAAGGTGTTTTCAAAGCTACGACCAATCGTTATCTTGCAAAGGCAAACTTTATTTGTTCAAGGTGTTTTTCCTTTTGATGCGCGAGAGACCTTGATGTCCTTCTGGGAAAAACTGCTGAATGCCATTGGCAACACCGCGGGAAACGCTCTTTCCGCCGTGGTCGAGGCGATCCGCACGGTTTTCGAAGGCGATCCCGAGACACGTCGCAAGGTCGCCTTCTCTGTCGCGATCATCGCGCTTTCCGCAAAGATGGCGAAGGCAGACGGTATCGTCAGCGAGAAGGAAGTCGAAGCCTTCCGCGAAATCTTCGAGTTTCCGCCCGATCAGGCCCGCAATGTTGCGCGCCTTTACAATCTGGCACGCCAGGATGTGGCCGGCTACGAAGCCTATGCGGAGAAGCTGTCGACGCTGTGCGTGACGTGCGCGGCCAATTGCCCGGTGCTCGAAGAGGTTCTCGACGGGCTGTTCCATATCGCCAAGGCGGACGGGCTTATTCACGAGAAGGAAATGGTCTTCCTGACGCATGTGGCGGAGATCTTCCACATGAGCGAGGAGCGCTTCGAGCGGATTGCCGCGCGTCATGTTTCAGTGGGCCGCGATCCCTACAAGGTGCTCGGCGTTTTGCCCTCGGACGATTTCACGACCATACGGCGCCGCTATCACGGCCTTGTCAGCGAGCATCATCCCGACCGGCTGGTTTCGCGCGGCGTGCCCGCTGAATTCCATGCGATTGCCAACGAGCGGATGGCAGCACTTAACGCCGCCTACGAAGCGATCGAGAAGGAACGCCGCGCCGCATGACCTCGTTCGAGGCCGACTACAGGAAAGCGGTCGTGCGGTCGTCGCCGAACCAGGGGGAACGCGTGGGCGGGCGCAAGCCCGATATGATCCTCCTTCACTATACCGGGATGCCGACGCCCGAGGGGGCCCTGGAATGGCTCTGTCGTGACGAGAGCCAGGTCTCCAGCCACTATTTTGTGCACGAGAGCGGCGACGTCGTTCAACTCGTTGCCGAGGAGCGTCGCGCCTGGCACGCGGGAAAAAGCATCTGGCATGGAGAGAGCGACATCAATTCGCTTTCGATCGGTATCGAGATTGCCAATGCCGGCCACCCCGGCGGATTGCCGCAATACCCAAAGGCGCAGACCGAAGCCGTGATCGAATTGTGTCGCGATTGCGGCAAACGTTGGTCGATCGCGCCGGAACGCGTGCTTGGTCACTCCGATGTTGCACCCCGCCGCAAGCTCGATCCGGGCGAAAGATTTCCCTGGAATGACCTCTATGAGGCGGGTATTGGCCATTGGGTCGAGCCTACGCCGATTACCGGTGGACGATTTTTCCAACGCGGGGATCAGGGCCAGCCGGTCGAGGCGCTGCAGTCGATGCTCTCGCTCTATGGCTACGGAACGGAAATTACTGGCGAATTCTCTGACAAGATGGCAGGGGAGCTGGAGGCGTTCCAGCGTCATTTCCGTCCTGAAAAGGTCGATGGGATCGCCGATTTTTCGACGATCGACACCCTTCATCGCCTGCTTGCGACGCTCCCGCGATACGCGTCATAAGGCGGATCTCGCGGTCGGCAACGAATCCCCAGATTTTTGGCGTTTGCTGCGCTGCCACATGATTTCCCTATTATCTCCTCATTGCGATGGTCTAACCCCGGTCGCTGAACGGCGCCAGTTGCTTTGTTTGGGGTAATGGACTGGCGTCAATTGAAACAAAAAAGAATGTCTGTCGTGATCTTTTGTATTCACGCTGATTTTTGCTGGGCCTTTACTTATTTTCGCACCCAGTAATTCTTTTGGTCGGAGTAATTAGACTGAATGAGAAAGATTATTTCTGCTGTGGTGTGCGTGGGCACACTGCTGATGGGATTCAATTGCGCCTTTGCGGGCGAAGCGGGCAATGAGCCGGAAAAGACCGTTCCTCTGAAGACGGTCGATCGCACCAGCGGCTTTGCAATGCCGGTTATCACAACCTCGCAATACTCCGCCATCATCATAAAATACGCCAACGAGTATAATGTTCCCATCGAGCTCGCTCATGCGGTCGTTCGCGTCGAAAGCAACTTCAATCCCAATGCGCGCGGCAGTGCTGGCGAAGTTGGCCTTATGCAGATCAAGCCGGCAACTGCCCGGATGATGGGCTATTCCGGTACCCGCCAGGGCCTGTTCGATCCTGAGACGAACATCAAATACGGCATGAAATACCTTGCTGCGGCGCATGAGCTCGGCGGCGGCGAAACCTGCGGGACCATCTTGAAGTACAACGCAGGGCATGCAGCAACCCGGATGAACCCGGTCTCCAAGGCCTATTGCGGTAAAGTGCTGGCAATGCTCGACTGATTGCCACTAAGTGCTTGTTCTCAAATGTCCTGGAATGTGCACTTAACAATATGATTCAACTTGGCGATCATGCTATCTGGCTTCGAAACGAGGTGAGATATGGCAGTCGATTTCAAGGTGATCGTGATCGGGCGCGGAATGATGGGCGCGGCTGCGGCCCGCCACCTTTCCGCGATGATCGAAGGTGTAGCACTGATCGGTCCGCGTGAACCGGCCGAGCGCAAAAGCCACCATGGCGTATTCGCGAGCCACTATGACGAGGCTCGCATTACGCGAACATTCGACGACAATGTGGTCTGGGCAACACTGGCTGCCCGCTCACTGGATCGATACGCCGAGATCGAGGCGAAGAGCGGCATCTCCTTCTTCACGGAGGCAGGATGCCTGTTCGCCGGCCCGCCTCCGCAATCCGGACAATGCTATCTCGGACGTGCACTGAATATCGCCGCAACGCTGAATGTCGGCGTTGAAACGCTGGAGCCATACGCGTTGCGCGAACGGTTTCCGCAGTTTTCTCTCAACGGATCCTTCAAGGGTTATTTCGAGGAACGCCGAGCCGGCCACGTCAACCCCCGCGCCTTGGTGCTGGCCCAGGTGGCGCTCGCCGAGACCGGCGGCGTTACGGTCCTCGATGCGACCGTCACCGGGGTGAGAGATGCGGGTGCTCATGTCGAGGTAAGCGTTGAAGGCAGGGTCTACACCGCCGAGCGAGTGCTGGTCGCCGCAGGCGGGTTCACGAACTTCAATGGGCTTCTTCCCTCGCCGGTCGACATTCGCGTGGCGGCCCGCACGGTTGTTTTCTACGAGCTCGGTGAGCGCGAAATGGCGCTGTTTGCCGATATGCCGGCGAGCATCGTCTTCGGCGACCGGGACGAGGATCACGTCTACATCCTGCCGCCCGTGCTTTATCCCGATGGAAAAACGTACCTCAAGCTTGGCGGAGACACCGAGGTTGGCGTTTTCGACAGGCTGGAGGATGCAGGCGCCTGGTTCCGGTCGGATGGCGATCCCACCGAGCGCGATCAGCTTGTGACCATTGCCTCCGCACTGATGCCGGCGCTTTCTGGATGCCCGGTTACCGCGGCGCCTTGCGTCGCGACCTTCACGCAGACTGCCTATCCCTACGCAGGCTTTACCGATTCGCCGCGCATCGCGGTGTTGACCGGCGGCAACTTCGTCGCCGCGAAGTCTTCTGACGAACTCGGCCGTCTCGGTGCCGTCGTGATGACGCAAGGCTGGCTCGGCGAAGAGGATTTTGGCCGGGAACTGACGCCGGTTTTCCGATGAGGGTCAAGCAGTGAACAGGGATTTCAAATACATCGTGGTCGGCAGAGGCCTTATGGGTGCTGCGGCTGCAAGGCATCTGGCGCGCGAGACGGATGGCGTTGCGGTGATCGGGCCGGACGAGCCGGTCGACAAGAAGACCCATACGGGCGTTTTCGCCAGCCATTATGACGAGGGTCGCATCACGCGAACAATCGACCCCGATCGTGACTGGGCGCTGCTCGCCAATCGATCGATCGCCCGCTATCGCGAGATCGAGCAAGAGAGCGGCATTTCATTCTACACGTCAGCGGGTTGCCTTGTCGTCGGGCCGGCGCGAGGAGGCGCGGACGATTATGTCGAGCGGACCGTAAACGCTGCCGCATCGCTCGGAGCCGATTCGGCGCTTGTTGACGATGCGGACTTGAAGCGCCGGTTCCCCTACTTCTCTTTTCCCGCGGGCAGCGAAGGTGTCCATGAGGCGACCGGTGCCGGCTATATCAGCCCCCGCAATCTCGTGCGGGCGCAATCATCGGCAGCCGAGAAAGCCGGAGCCGCGATCATCGGCGATGTGGCCGTGTCCATCCGCGAGGAAAGCGGCGTCGTGGCCGTCGAGACAGCGAGCGGCAGCACCTATCGGGGCGAGAAGGTGTTGCTTGCCGCGGGTGGTTTTTCCATTGCGGAGAATCTGCTGCCGCAGCCTGTCGACATGACGGTCTATGCCCGGACGGTCGCCTTTTACGAGGTCGGGGAAGAGACGGCTGAGGCTTTTGCCGGAATGCCATCGTTGATCGTACAAGGGTCGGGCGGGGTCGACGGCATCTATATGCTGCCTCCGATCCGCTATCCCGACGGCAGGCTGTACATGAAGATCGGTGGCGATCCGGATGATGTGAGGCTCGCCAGCGAGCCGGAATTGCGGTGCTGGTTCAGGGCGGACGGGCGACAGGCGGCTCAAGAACACCTGACCCGATTGATGTCGCGCCTGGTCCTTGGGCTGCGGCCGCTTTCGACCTCGAGCGGTTCATGCGTGGTCTCGTTTTCGCCGAGCGGTTATCCGATGGTCGGATATACGTCTTCTCCTCGCATTGCCGTGCTCACCGGCGGCTGCGGTACCGCTGCCAAGAGTTCCGACGAGATCGGGCGGCTTGGTGCAGAGCTGATGCTCGCAGGTCGAATCAAGGAACAGGACTACGCGACGGATTTCAAACCTTATTTCCGTTAGCGGCGATCACATATTTCGATGGTATTCGTCGGCGCTCTCGGTTAATGGAGCCATGCCAGTTGGCCGGGCAGCCGCGCTTTACCAATGCCGAAAGGCGGTAGGGTGAGGAAAGTCCGGGCTCCACGGAAACACGGTGCCGGATAACGTCCGGCGAGGGCGACCTCAGGGAAAGTGCCACAGAAAGCAAACCGCCTGCCTCGGCAGGTAAGGGTGAAAGGGTGGGGTAAGAGCCCACCGCATCTCCGGCAACGGCGATGGCAAGGTAAACCCCACCGGGAGCAAGACCGAATAGGGATGACGTGGGTGGCGCAAGCCATCCGGCCGGTTTCCAGGTCAGTCATCCGGGTGGGTTGCGTGAGGCAGCGCGCGAGCGCTGTCCCAGAGGAATGGCTGCCACGTTCCGGTTTCGGCCGGAGCCATACAGAACCCGGCTTACAGGCCAACTGGCGACTATCTCCATGCGAGCGGCGCGGCCTTGGCTAAACTGCACGCGCTGTCTCAGTGCGAGGTGCGCGGCTCTGCCATGCACTCGTCGCAAACCGTGGTGCTGGACGACAGAACGGACCAGCGCTTGAAGACCGCCCCGCAGGTGAGGCACCGTATGTCTGCCGTCATCCCCTTTTGAGCGGCTGACAGTCCGCTGTCCTGAATTTTTCTGCCGTACAGTATTCCCTTCAACGTGAAGCTCGACATCGTGGACCCCATATCCCGTTAGTGTTCGACCGGAATATGGCTTCGATTCTATATATTTCAATTAGCTAAAATACGCTGTTTGAATGCTCAGCCCATCCGAAAGGGTTCGTCGCGGCTCATCCAAACGGGGAATGTCTTTTCCAGACGATTTTCACAGTGCAGATGATCTCTACGGGATCGCCCAAATGATGGCCCGAACGCGCGACGGGTATGTGACCCGCATTGTCATTCCAGGCCAGTGTTTCGGATCGGGTTCTTGACCGCTGGACGGGCCGGCGGACGTCAATCTGAAGGCGGAGCAGCGTTTAGCCTGATGGTTTCATGTCGTTTATCACGGATGCCGACGTGTTTTCGGATGCCGGCGAGAGCGGACATGTGCCATGCGGGCGCCGGCGATCCTAACTCTTTGTTAAACTTAACAGCTTATAAATTTCCGATACTGCGCTCATCGTGAGACGGGCGTTTCCCATTGACGCCCATATGGTCCCATGCTATCCCATTCATGCACTGCGCAAGGGCAATCAGGTGCCCACCCATCGCAAAGTAAGAGCGTCTTCCTTCTTGGAGGCGTCGAATGGAATTTGCTTCATTCGGCTTGCGAAGCTGTGTCTGAATTTCAGGGTTCCGGGCATTCGATTTTCGCCGGGGCTCTTTCGGGAACGGATGTTTCGTGTCATGAGCCGCTTCCTTTCAAATGCGACCAACCGGATCGATTCCAAGGGCAGGGTTTCCGTGCCGGCGGCATTTCGTTCCGTGCTGGCGCAGCGCAATGTTCAGGAGTTGTATTGCTTCCAGGACTTTGTGTTTCCGGCGATCAGCATCGGCGGCTTGGATCTTCTCGAAAGGTTCGAACGGCAGATTGCTGCGGCAGATCCGTTTTCGCCGGATGCGAACGAGATGTCGCTCCTCATTCACGGGGGCGGCGTCTTCATGAAGCTCGACGCCGAGGGGCGGCTGATGGTCACGGATTTCATTCGCGACTTCACCGGAATCTTGGACGAGGTGACCTTCGTCGGTCGGGCGGATCATTTTCAGCTGTGGCAGCCGCAGGCATTTCAGGCAGCGCAGATGCAGGCACGAGGGGAACGCAGGCTGGCGGGCAGGCGTTCCGAATAGAACGAGGGAACGGAATGGTGGCGAATCCTGGCGGAGGTTCAACTGATGCCGGTGGCGGACCGGTCCGCCACATTCCGGTTCTTCTCCATGAGGTCCTTGCGGCACTTGAGCCGTCTGCGGGCAAGATCGTCCTCGACGGTACCTTCGGCGCCGGCGGCTATACGTCGGCCATTCTCGCAGCTGGTGCCGACGTGATTGCGCTCGACCGCGATCCGACGGCAATCGAAGCCGGTCAGGATCTGGTTGCGGCCCACGGGGGCCACCTCACGCTTGTGCATTCCCAGTTTTCCAGTTTGGCCGATCATGCGCCGGCTGGTGGTCTTGATGGCGTCGTTCTCGATATCGGCGTGTCGTCGATGCAGATCGACGAGGCCGAGCGCGGCTTCTCCTTTCAGAAGAACGGTCCGCTTGATATGCGCATGTCCGCCGCAGGCGTTTCTGCCGCAGACGTGATCAATCGCGCCAAGGTCGCCGAGCTTATCCGTATCTTTCACTATCTGGGTGAAGAAAGCCAAGCGCCGCGCATCGCGCATGCGATCGAAAAGCGCCGCGCCGAAAAACCGTTCGAGACGACGCGTGACCTTGCCGGACTGATCGAGATCGTGACCCCACGCAAGATGAAGGACAAGATCCATCCTGCAACGCGGGTTTTCCAGGCGTTGCGTATTTTCGTCAACGACGAACTGGGCGAGCTGGCACAGGCTCTGTTTGCCGCCGAACGCGCGCTGAAGCCGGGCGGCCGGCTTGTCGTCGTGACGTTTCATTCCCTGGAAGACCGTATCGTCAAGACGTTCTTTTCCGATCGCGCCGGCAAGGCTGTCGGTTCGCGCCACCTGCCTGTTGCGCATGAGCGTGCCGCCACCTTCGAGCGGCTCGGCAAGCCGATGATTTCTGCCAGCGAAGCCGAAGCCGAAGCAAATCCGCGGGCGCGTTCGGCGAAACTGCGCGCCGGTTTGAGAACTCACGCTCCCGTTGAGCCCGCGGATCTATCGATCTTCGGGCTGCCAAATCTTGCAAGTCTCGGAAAGCTCGGAGCCTGATATGCTGAGAACCTTCGACCTCGTGCTTGTGGGTGTCATGACTGCCGCTGCGGCTGTCACCTACACGATCAAGCATCGTGCCGAGCTGAAGCTGGAAGAGGTTCATCGCCTCGAGGCCGAGATAAAACTGGAAAAAGATACCATCGACCTTTTGAAAGCCGACTGGGCATTGCAGTCGCAGCCGAACCGGCTCGAGCGGCTCGTCAACAACTACAATGGCGAGCTTCAATTGCAGCCGACGTCGTCGACCTCGCTGGTTCATGCCAGGGAACTGCCGATGTTGAAGTCGCAGGTTCCCGTGCCCGATGTTACCGTGGCGAAAGCGGGGAGTGGTGCGAAGACCAAGCCGAAGGCTGCCTCAGCTGCACCTGCGGCTGATGAAGACGACATGGCAACGGGATCTGTGGAGTAGAGATGTCGTTTCTTTCACGCATCATGGTTTCGAAGAGCCAGGCACATTTTTCTTCCGGCGTGTACAATCGTTTCGGCGGCCCGTCGGGCAACTCGCCCATCGAGGGCTCGCGAAAGAAGCGGGCGGGTCAGGCAACGAGCCGCGTCGGCCTTTTGATCGTCGGATTCGTCAGCGTCTACTGCGTGATCGCAGGCCGTCTCGTCGAATATGCGGTCCGCGATCCGGATGTCGTTTCCAGCATCTTGCCGGCTGACAGGCTGATGGCGTCGCGTCCCGACATTCTCGATCGGAACGGCGAAGTGCTGGCAACCGACATCCGTACCGTTTCTCTCTTCGCCGAGCCGAACAAGGTCGTCGATGCCGATGAAGCTGTTGAAAGGCTGACCACGGTTTTGCCCGACCTCGACATGAAGGGCACCTACAAGAAGCTCGCAAACCGGACCTCCCACTTTGCGTGGCTGCGCCGCCAGTTGACGCCGAAGCAGCAGAGCCAGATCCTGGCACTCGGCATTCCCGGCATCGGTTTCCGGCCCGAGAAGCGCCGTTTCTATCCCGGCGGCGCGACCGCCGCGCACATCCTGGGCTACGTCAACATCGACAACCGCGGCGTTGCCGGCATGGAGAAGTATATCGACGACCAGGGGCTCGCCGATCTTGCCTCCGTCGGCATGACCAGCGACCAGCCGCTGGAGCCGGTGCGGCTGTCGGTCGATATCCGCGTCCAGAACATCGTTCGCGACGTCGTGGCCAATGCGGTGACGAATTATGAAGCCAAGGGGGCCGGCGCGGTTGTGCTGGACATTCATACAGGCGAGGTGCTGGCGATGGCGTCGGCGCCTGATTTCGACCCCAACAATCCCCTGGAAGGCGCCAAGGAAGGCTGGCTGAACCGCATGTCGAACGGTACGTTCGAGATGGGTTCCACCTTCAAGACGTTCTCGCTGGCGATGGCGCTCGATACCGGCAAGGTCAAGCTCAGCGACAGCTTCGATGCGACCCAGCCGATCCATATCGGCGGCTTCACCATTCACGATTTCCACGGCCAGCGCCGCTGGCTGACGCTGCCGGAAGTGTTCCAGTATTCTTCGAACGTCGGTACGGCCCGCATCATCGATATCGTCGGCATGGAGGCGCAGAAGGATTACCTGACCAAGCTCGGCCTGCTGACAAAGATGCAGACGGAGCTTCCGGAAGTGAAGATGCCGAGCCAGCCGAAAGTCTGGAAGAAGATCAACTCGGTGACCATCTCGTTCGGCCACGGTGTCTCCACGACGCCGCTGCAGACGGCGGTGGCCGGTGCTGCGCTCGTCAACGGTGGCAAACTCATCGAGCCGACCTTCCTGCCACGCTCGCGCGCACAAGCCGACGATGTCGCCGAGCTCGTCGTCAAGAAGAGCACGAGCGACGACGTGCGCTATCTGTTCAAGCTGAACGGCATCAAGGGGTCCGGCCGCAACGCCGATGTGCCCGGGTTCCACGTCGGCGGCAAGACCGGTACTGCCGACAAGGTCGTCAACGGACGCTATGCCTCGAACCTGAACTTCAATGCCTTCCTGGCTGCATTTCCGATTGACGATCCGAAATACGTGGTGCTCACCTTCTGCGACGAGCCGCACAACGGTGAGAAGGGCCAGAATATCGCGGCCTACACGGCAGCGCCGATGGTCAAGAACATCATCGCCCGCGCAGCGCCAATCCTCGGTGTGGAACCTAAGTTCGGTGACGACGGATCGGCCATGTTGGTGTCTTATTGAGTCTGAATGAATGTCGAGGCCGATTCGCCATGGGGGCGCGGTGGCTCGAGAGAGAAATATGCGTTCGATGAAATTGCGAGACATCGCCGGAAATGCGTTTCCGGAACTCAAGGCACAGATGGATGGGCCGGTAGGCGGACTGGAGATTTCCGGCCTTTCTTCCGACAGCAGGAAGATTGCGCCCGGCATGGCGTTCGTGGCCGTCGCCGGCACGAAGGCCGATGGTGCCGGCTTCGTGGCAGACGCTGCGGCAAAGGGTGCGACCGTTGCCGTTGCCGCGCATGCCGTGGATGCTTCCATTCCTGTTCTTGTGGTCAACGAGCCGCGCCGTTTCCTGTCGATCGTCGCTTCACGCCTTTCCGGCAAGCAGCCGGAAACGATGGTTGCCGTCACCGGTACCGCCGGCAAGACATCCGTTGCCTCCTTCACCCGGCAGATCTGGGCCCACGCCGGTCATCCGGCGGCGATGATCGGTACGACAGGCGTCGTCTCGCCGACCCGCAACGAATATGGCTCCCTGACGACGCCAGATCCTGTTTCCCTGCATGCGCTTCTGGCCGAGCTTGCGGACGAGGGTGTCACGCACGCGTCGATGGAGGCTTCCAGCCATGGTCTCGACCAGTGCCGGCTCGATGGCGTCAAGCTCGCGGCCGCCGCCTTCACCAATCTCGGCCGCGACCACATGGACTATCATCCGACCATCGAAAGCTACATGGCCGCGAAAATGCGGCTTTTCGATACGCTGCTGCCGAAGGGATCGCCTGCCGTGATCTTTGCGGATGATCCGTGGTCGGATCAGGCGATCAAGGCTGCGCGTGGTGCAGGCCATGATGTCCGCACAGTCGGGCGCAAGGGTGACTATCTGACTTTGAAGCGTGTCGAGCACTTCCGACACAAGCAGGTTGCCGAAGTTCACTCTGCTGGCGAGATCTTCGAGGTCGATATTCCGCTTGCGGGCGATTTCCAGGTTGCGAACGCGCTGGTGGCCGCCGGACTTGCCATGTCGACCGGGGTTTCGGCCAAGGTTGCCATGGCGGCGTTGGAGAAGCTTCAGGGCGCCTCCGGCCGCCTCGAACTCGTCGGCCATACCAAGGATGGCGCGCTGGCTTATGTCGACTATGCACACAAGCCCGATGCGCTCGCCAATGTGCTGGAATCCGTGCGCCCCTTCACCACCGGCCGGGTGATCGTGGTCTTCGGTTGCGGTGGCGACCGCGACCGCGGCAAGCGTCCCATCATGGGCGAGATCGCCTGCCGGCTGGCGGATGTGGTGATCGTGACCGACGACAATCCGCGTTCCGAAGAGCCGGTGTCGATCCGCGCCGAGATCATGGCGGCGGCAGGCTGCGCGTCTGAAATCGGCGATCGCGCCAAGGCGATCCGCGAGGCGGTCGCGATGCTGGCATCAGGCGATACGCTGATCGTTGCCGGCAAGGGGCACGAGGAAGGGCAGACGATCGGGAGTGTGACCCTGCCTTTTTCGGATCACGCCGAATTGCGCAAGGCTTTGGAGGAGCTGAAATCGTGAACTGGCTTTGGACGACGGAAGACATGATCGCCGCCATGGCGGGCCGGCCGTTCGGCACGCTGCCTGACGGAATCACCGGTATTTCGATCGACAGCCGCTCCATCGGTCCGGGCGAGGTCTTCTTCGCGATCAAGGGCGATCGCGTCGACGGTCATGACTTCGCGTCGATGGCGATGGCCAACGGGGCAGCTCTTCTGGTCGTCAGTGAATCTCGTCTTCCCGCCATGGGACGGCTGACGGTTCCGATGATCGTCGTCGACGACGTGCTGGCCGCGCTCGGCAGGCTAGGGTTGGCCGCACGGGCGCGTTCGCGCGCTCAGATCATCGCCGTGACGGGTTCGGTCGGAAAGACGACCACCAAGGAAATGCTGCGGCGCATGCTGTCGCCGTCCGGCAAGGTGCATGCCTCGGTCGCGTCCTTCAACAATCACTGGGGTGTGCCGCTGACGCTCGCGCGCATGCCGCTCGACACGTATTTCGGTGTTTTCGAAGTGGGCATGAACCATCCGGACGAAATTCGACCGCTGGTCAAGATGATCGAGCCGCATGTTGCGGTCGTCACCACCGTCGCGCCTGCACACCTCGGCAATTTCAAGAGCATCAAGGAAATCGCCACGGCGAAGGCAGAGATTTTCGAAGGCGTGGTGCCCGGCGGGCATGTCGTGCTCAACCGCGACAACGACCAATTCAATTTCCTGGACCGAACTGCGCAATCGTTCGCAATCCAGCATATTCACTCGTTTGGCCAGCATGCGAAGGCGGAGTACCGCCTTGCGGAGTTCAACGGATCGGACCAAAGCTCGACGCTGTGGATCACCATCGACGGCGAGACCAAGGAAGTCGCGATCGGCGCGCCCGGCCGTCATATCGCCGAGAATGCACTCGCCGCGCTCGGTGTCGTGAAGATCGTCGGCGCCGACATGGAACAGGCGATCGCAGCGCTTGCGACGCTGCAGCCGGAAAAGGGCAGGGGCCGCCGTCACAAGCTTTCGATCGCACGCGGGGCCTTTACCGTGGTCGATGAGAGCTACAACGCCAACCCGGCGTCCATGCGGGCGGCGATCGCTGTTCTGGCGAGCGCGGTACCGACCGGATCCGGCCGGCGCGTCGCCGTTCTCGGCGACATGCTGGAGATGGGCGATTACTCGCACAGGGTCCATTCGGATCTCGCCGGACCGATCTTGGCGGCCGGCATCGAACATGTCTGGCTTGCCGGCCCCGAGATGATCGCACTCAAGGGTTCGCTTCCCGAGAGCGTGCATGTCGAGCACCGCGAGACGACGGAAGAACTTATCGAATTCGTATTGAACTCGGTCGCCGCTGGCGACGTGCTGATGGTAAAGTCGTCATTGGGCCTCGGTTTCGGCAAGATCGTTGCCGCGCTCCTTGACAAATTCCCACCATTTGCCGACACGCAACGCGAATTTTGACCGCGTAAACAAGGGGCCCTGAATGCTGATTTGGCTAGTCGAACTGTCGGAACACCTGAAGTTTCTGAATCTCTTCAGGTACATTACTTTCCGCACGGGCGCCTCCCTGTTCACCTCCGCGCTGATCGTTTTCCTGTTCGGGCCGATGATCATCAACTCGCTGCGCATTCGCCAGGGCAGGGGTCAGCCGATCCGCGCCGACGGACCGCAGACGCACTTCAAGAAGGCCGGGACGCCGACCATGGGCGGGCTGATGATCCTGGCCGGCATCGTGGGCTCGTCGCTGCTCTGGGCCGATCTTTCCAACGTCTATGTCGTGGCGACGTTGCTCGTGACCCTCGGCTTCGGGGCAATCGGCTTTTATGACGACTATCTGAAGGTCAGCAAGCAGAGTCACAAGGGCTTCTCCGGCAAGGCCCGCCTCGCCATCGAGTTCGTGATCGCCGGCATCGCGGTGTTTTTCATGATGCGCGCGGCACTTGCCTCCGGTGCTGCCGGTTCGACGTTCGGGTCGTCGGTCGCGTTTCCGTTCGTCAAGGACTTCATGCTCAATCTTGGCATCATGTTCGTCGTATTCGGCGGTTTCGTCATCGTCAGCGCCGGCAATGCGGTCAACCTGACGGATGGCCTCGATGGTCTTGCTATCGTGCCTGTCATGATCGCTGCGGCCTCGTTCGGTGTGATCGCCTACCTGGCGGGCAACGCGGTTTTTGCAAATTACCTGCAGATCAACTTCGTGCCTGGTACGGGCGAACTCTCTGTCGTGCTTGGCGCCGTCATCGGTGCGGGTCTCGGTTTCCTGTGGTTCAATGCGCCGCCGGCGGCTATCTTCATGGGTGACACCGGTTCGCTGGCGCTCGGTGGTACGATCGGCACGGTTGCCGTTGCCACCAAGCACGAGATCGTCATGGCCATCATCGGCGGTCTGTTCGTCATGGAAACGCTGTCGGTGATCATCCAGGTCGGATTTTTCAAGCTCACCGGTCGCCGCGTCTTCCTGATGGCGCCGATCCATCACCATTTCGAGAAGAAGGGTTGGACGGAAAGCCAGGTCGTGATCCGGTTCTGGATCATCGCCGTCGGCCTGGCTCTGCTCGGCCTTTCAACCCTGAAGCTGCGGTGAGACAGTCATGATCCCGGTCACGACGCTTGCAGGAAAGAAGGTGGCGCTCTTTGGGCTTGGCGGTTCGGGCTTTGCCACGGCGCGCGCGCTGATCCTGGGCGGCGCCGATGTCACGGCCTGGGACGACAATCCTGACAGTGTCACAAAGGCGGCCGCCGAGGGAATCCACACGGCCGATCTGAGGACCGTCGATTGGGGCGTCCACTCTCTCCTCGTGCTTTCCCCGGGCGTGCCTCTCACCCATCCGAAGCCGCATTGGACGGTCGAACTGGCGCGTGCCGCAGGCATTGACATCGTCGGCGACGTGGAGCTTTTCGTTCGCGAGCGCCGGGCGCACGCGCCTGATTGCGCCTTCATCGCGATTACCGGCACCAACGGCAAATCGACGACGACGGCGCTGATTGCCCATATCCTGAAGTCGAGCGGGCGAGACACCCAGCTGGGCGGCAATATCGGCACGGCGGTTTTGACGCTGGAGCCGCCGAAGGCGGGGCGTTTTTATGTTGTCGAATGCTCGTCGTATCAGATCGATCTTGCGCCTACGCTCGATCCGTCCGCGGGCATTCTGCTCAATCTGACGCCGGATCATCTCGATCGGCACGGGACGATGCAGCATTATGCCGACGTCAAGGAGCGGCTGGTTGCTGGCAGCGCCGTTGCCGTCATCGGTGTCGACGACAGCCATTGCGAGATGATTGCCGATCGCGTCGAGCGGGCCGGCGGTAAAGTCACGCGCATTTCCACGCGTCATCCGCTTGCCAACGGCATCTATGCGGAAGGGACGAAGCTCGTTCAGGCATCGGAAGGCGCGGCCTTGCCGATCGTGGATCTCGACGGCATCCAGACGCTGCGCGGCAGTCACAATGCGCAGAACGCTGCTGCGGCCGTCGCCGCGTGCCTTGCGGTCGGTGTCGCAGTTGACGACATCCGCGCCGGTCTTGCCTCCTTTCCCGGTCTCAAGCACCGCATGCAACCGGTCGGGCGTCACGGCAACGTCGTTTTCGTCAACGATTCGAAGGCGACCAATGCCGATGCGGCAGCGCCCGCGCTGTCGAGTTATGAGCGGATCTACTGGATTGCAGGCGGCTTGCCGAAGGCGGGCGGCATCTCGACGCTGACGCCGTTCTTCCCGCGTATCGCCAAAGCCTACCTGATCGGCGAGGCGGCAGCCGAATTTGCTGCTACGCTTGGCGGTTCGGTAACCTACGAGATTTCCGGGACATTGGAACGGGCTGTCGCGCATGCGGCTGCGGATGCAGAAAAGAATGAAAGCGGCCCTTCTGCCGTTTTGCTTTCCCCAGCTTGCGCAAGCTTCGACCAATATAAGAATTTTGAAGTCAGGGGCGATGCATTTGTCAGCCATGTGGCAGCGCTAGACGGAATCACCATGCTGATCAGTTCGGCAACAGGAGATAAATGACATGGTAAGCCGCGCGGAACGTGGGCCTCTGGCCGATTGGTTTTGGACGATCGACCGCTTTTTTCTGGCGATGTTCATCTTCCTGATGGGGATCGGCTTCATGCTATCGTTTGCCGCGTCGCCCGCGGTTGCAGAGCGTATCGGGCTGGAGCCGTTCCACTTCGTCAAGCGCCATGCGGCGTTCATGATCCCGTCGATCTCCGTCATGATCGGGCTATCGTTCCTGACGCCGCGGCAGGTGCGCCGAACGGCGATCCTTCTCCTGATCGTCGCCCTGGCAATGATGCTTTTGGCGCTGTTCTTCGGCGTCGAGGTCAAGGGATCGCGGCGCTGGGTCACGCTCGCCGGCATTTCCATCCAGCCCTCGGAGTTCATGAAGCCTGCCTTCGTCGTCGTTTGCGCCTGGCTCTTTGCCGAGCATGCGCGGCAGCCGGAAATTCCGGGCAATCTTTTCGCCATCATTCTCTTCGGCATCGTCGCAGCTCTTCTCGTGGCACAGCCCGACCTCGGTCAGACGATCCTGACAACGGCCGTGTGGGGCGGCATGTTCTTCATGGCCGGCATGCCGTGGCTGTGGATCATTGTCCTCGGAGCGCTCGGCGCCGGCGGTCTTGTCAGCGCCTACTACATCTTCCCGCACGTGGCATTGCGTATCGACAAGTTCATGACCGGGGAAGGCGATACCTTCCAGATCGATACCGCCCGCGAGGCCATCATTCGCGGCGACTGGTTCGGCCAGGGGCCGGGTGAGGGGATCGTCAAGCGCATCATTCCGGACGCGCATACCGATTTCATCTTCTCGGTTGCAGCCGAGGAGTTCGGCGTCGTCTTCTGCATGGCGCTGGTCGCGCTCTTCTCCGTTCTCGTGCTGCGTGGGCTCTCACATGCCTACAAGGAGCGGAACGACTTCAACCGTTTTGCCGTTGCTGGCCTCGTGCTGCAGATCGGCATACAGTCGATCATCAATGTGGGCGTCAACCTCGAACTGTTGCCGGCGAAGGGCATGACCCTGCCGCTGATTTCCTATGGCGGTTCGTCGATGGTGGCCATCTGCGTCACGGCCGGGTTCATTCTCGCCCTGACGCGTCACAGGCCGGAGAAGCGCGCGCAGGACCGGAGCCTGTTCCGTGTCGCGCATGGCATGCCGGCGGAGTAAGGTTTATGAACAAAGGCATCGTCCTGCTCGCCGCCGGCGGAACCGGCGGCCATGTGTTTCCGGCGGAGGCCCTGGCCTACAAGCTGAAGGAGCGCGGCTATTCCGTGCACCTCGTGACCGACAGCCGGGCGGAGCGCTATGCGGGTAAATTCCCGGCCGACGAGATCCATGTCGTGCCTTCCGCGACAATCGCCTCGAAGAATCCCGTCGCGGTGGCGCGCTCGCTGTGGACGCTCTGGAGGGGTATGCGCGCCGCGAAAAAACTGATTGCGCGGCTGAAGCCGGTGGTGGTTGTGGGCTTCGGGGGGTATCCGACCGTGCCGCCCTTGCTTGCTGCAACGCGACTTGGCGTGCCTGCGATGATCCACGAACAGAACGCGGTGATGGGACGCGCCAACAAGGCGCTGGCGAGCCGCGTGCAGGCGATAGCGGGCGGCTTCCTGCCGGAGGACGGCGGTGCGTTTGCCGATAAGACCGTGACGACAGGCAATCCGGTTCGCCCAGCGATCATCGCGGCTGCGAACACGCCCTATACGCCCTCGCATGCCGGCGAACCGTTCAATCTGGTCGTCTTCGGCGGAAGCCAGGGCGCGCAGTTTTTCTCCAAGGCAATGCCGACGGCGATAAGCCTGCTCGACGACGCCCTGCGTTCGCGGCTGCGCATCACGCAGCAGGTTCGCCCGGAAGATATGGAGATGGTCGGCGATTGCGTCGCCAGGCTCGATATGGGCGCAGATATCGCGCCATTCTTCACCGACATGGCAGAACGCCTTGCCAGGGCGCATCTCGTCATCTGCCGCTCCGGGGCGTCCACCGTTTCGGAAATCTCGGTGATCGGACGACCGGCGATCCTCGTGCCCTATCCGCATGCGCTGGACCATGATCAGGCGGCGAACGCGGCCGCGCTGGCGGCGACCGGCGGCGCCAAGGTGATCGCCCAGGCCGAACTCTCCTCCGAGAAGATCGCGGCGATCCTGACCAAGGTGATGAACGACCCGGAAAAGCTCGCCCGGATGGCGGCTGCCGCCAGGCAGGCGGGAAAACCGGACGCTGCGAACTTGCTTGCCGACATGGTTGAGGCTATTGCGGCCCGACGTACAATTGCAGAGTTCAAGGGGAAACGCGCATGAAAATGCCGAAGGCCATCGGCCTCGTCCATTTCATCGGTATCGGCGGCATCGGCATGAGCGGCATCGCCGAGGTATTGCACAACCTCGGCCATCGCGTCCAGGGATCGGATCAGGCCGACAGTGCCAACGTCCAGCGCCTGCGCGACAAGGGCATCGAGGTCTTCGT
Source organism: Rhizobium sp. P1_C7 (assembly GCF_056406295.1). Taxonomy (NCBI): domain Bacteria; kingdom Pseudomonadati; phylum Pseudomonadota; class Alphaproteobacteria; order Hyphomicrobiales; family Rhizobiaceae; genus Rhizobium; species Rhizobium sp. P1_C7. Next base: position 206,107 of record NZ_JBFUAL010000009.1, on the reverse strand, counting down.
CGGGCACACGGCGGAAAACCTGGGTGACGCCGAAGTCGTCGTCGTTTCGACCGCGATCAAGAAGAGCAATCCGGAGCTTGTCGCTGCGCGCGAGAAGCTCCTGCCGGTGGTGCGCCGCGCCGAAATGCTGGCCGAGCTGATGCGCTTCCGCAACGCGATCGCGATCGGCGGCACGCATGGCAAGACGACGACCACGTCGCTCGTGGCGACGCTCCTGGAAGCCGGCGGCCTGGATCCGACCGTCATCAACGGCGGCATCATCAATGCCTACGGCACCAATGCACGCATGGGCGCGGGCGAGTGGATGGTGGTCGAAGCCGACGAGTCTGACGGCACCTTCCTCAAGCTTCCGGCCGATGTCGCTGTCATTACGAACATCGACCCCGAGCACCTCGATCACTACGGCAACTTCGATGCCGTGCGTGCGGCATTCCGCCAGTTCGTCGAGAACGTGCCGTTTTATGGTTTCGGCGTCCTGTGCCTCGACCATCCGGAAGTGCAGGCGCTGGTCGGCCGCATCGAGGACCGCAAGATCGTTACCTACGGCGAAAACCCGCAGGCCGACGTCCGCTTCATGAACGTCCGCATCGACGGTCCGCGTTCGATCTTCGACGTCGAGATCCGCCGCCGCCGGACCGGCCAGGTCATCAAACTTGACAACCTCGTGATGCCGATGCCCGGCCGCCACAATATTTCCAACGCGACCGCGGCTATCGCCGTTGCCAACCGTCTGGGCATGTCGAACGAAGATATCGCAAAGGGACTCGCGTCGTTCGGTGGCGTCAAGCGCCGCTTCACGCTGACCGGCGAATGGAACGGCGTGCAGGTTTTCGACGACTACGGCCATCACCCCGTGGAAATCAAGGCGGTGCTGAGGGCCGCGCGCGAGGCTTGCAAGGGCCGCGTGATCGCCGTCCACCAGCCGCATCGCTACTCGCGGCTTGCCAGTTTGTTTGAGGAATTCTCCTCCTGTTTCAACGATGCCGACAGCATCTTCCTGGCGCCCGTCTATGCCGCAGGGGAAGATCCGATCGAGGGCATCGACACCGAGGCGCTGGTTTCGCGCATCAAATCGGGCGGTCACCGTGACGCGCGCTTCCTGCCTTCATCCGAGTTTTTGCCTGAAATGGTCGCCGAGATTGCAAAGCCTGGCGATTTTGTGGTTCTGTTGGGGGCTGGGAGTATCACATACTGGGCGGCAGCACTGCCCAAGCAACTGGAAAGCCTTTCGGGAATATCTGCATGAAACAGGTCAATGGGGAAAAGCTTCTTGCGTCGCTTGGCGACGGTGTCGCGGACATACGCGGGAGGATCACGCCGGATGCGCCGATGGATCGCGTCACGTGGTTCCATGCCGGCGGCCTGGCGGAGCTTATGTTCCAGCCGCACGACGAAGATGACCTCATAGCCTTCCTGAAGCTGCTTCCGGAGGATGTCCCGCTCACGATCGTTGGCGTGGGTTCGAACATCCTGGTGCGCGATGGCGGCATTCCCGGCGTTGTCCTGCGTCTTTCGGCAAAGGGCTTCGGTTCGGTCGAGCTTGCCGGTGAAAACCGCATTCGCGCGGGCGCAATCTGCCCGGACAAGCATGTCGCCGCGATGGCGATGGACAACGGCATCGGCGGCTTTCACTTCTACTACGGCATCCCCGGCAGCATCGGTGGTGCGGCGCGGATGAATGCGGGCGCCAATGGTGCCGAGACGCGCGAGCGCGTCATCGAGGTCAACGCCGTCGATCGCAAGGGTCGCAGACACGTGCTTTCGAATGCCGATATGGGTTACGCCTATCGCCATTCGTCCGCTGCGAGCGACCTGATCTTCACCTCCGTGCTTTTCGAGGGATATACAGAGGACCGTGCGAAGATTCGCGCCGACATGGATGCCGTGCGCAATCATCGCGAGACAGTGCAGCCGATCCGTGAGAAGACCGGGGGCTCGACCTTCAAGAATCCCGACGGTCATTCGGCCTGGAAGCTGATCGACGAGGCAGGCGGCCGTGGTCTGGTGATCGGCGGCGCGCAGATGTCCTCGCTACACTGCAACTTCATGATCAATACCGGACAGGCAACCGGCTACGATCTGGAATATCTCGGCGAGCAGGTTCGTGGCCTCGTCTTCGAGAATTCCGGCATCAAGCTTGAATGGGAGATCAAGCGGCTTGGCATCTTCATGCCGGGACGCGAGGTGCGTCCGTTCCAGGGCTTGACCACGCAGTAGTTCCTATCCCAGTTGCTTGGCGAAGGCGGTCGTGAAGGTCACGCTGCCGTTGTCGTCGATAACATCGCCGATAGCCACGTCCATCCTGTCGTTTGTGACACGCACAAGGCAGAGGCCGCCCATGTAGGCGGCTCTCGCCTTGAACACGTCGATATTGCCCGCACGGTATGCCATCGGCGTATCGTGCTCGTGGCCGTGAAAGATCCCGATTACGTTGTAGCCGCTGAGGGTTGCGAGCAATTCCTGCCTTTCTGATTCACCCCACCAGTGCGGCGCGCCGCTGCCTTCGTCGGTGAAGGTCTTCTTCTGCGGATCCCAGCGCTCCAGCGAGAATTTGTCCCATCCATAGTGCTGGAAGATCACAACCGGTCGGCCATCGGCGGCGTAGGCGGCAAGATCGCGCTTCATCCAGGCAAGGCTGCTCGCCGCTCCCCTGGTGTCGTCGCCGCCATATCGCTGGGCCTGGATGAGATGGAGTCCGCCCCAGTTCCAGGAATAGTTGTCCGATGCTTCGTCGTAGTTGCCGACGGGAACGACCGGCTTGAAGAAGACGCTGGGCTTGTGGTTCATCTGGACATAGTCGCGCAGTTCGTTGCGGTACCAGTCTACCTGCGGCGGTCGCCCGTCCTGATCGAGATCGTGGTTGCCGAGACCGACGTAGACCGGGAAGTGGACGCGATCCGGCCCCGGACCCTTTTGGTAGCGGTGTGAGAATTGCAGCAATTGCGACCCCTCGGCAAGTTCCGCCATCTGGCCGCCGCCATCGTCGGTCACGTCGCCGCACACGATGATGCCCTGGGGTTTTGCGATCGGCTGACCGGCGACGCTCAGGCCGCTTTGCTTGCCGCCGATCTCCTCCGGCCATGTCCGGTGATGGATGCTGTTCAGCGCACGGATGTGGCGCAGCAGGTTTGCGTCTGTCTTTCCCTCGGCCTGGCAGCCGGGGCTGAGCCCGTCGCCAACGTGGCACGCATGAATGTCGTTGACGACAAGGAAGGTCACATCGACGGCGGGAATGTTTGCGGCCCGGACAATCGAAGGCAATGTCAGGGAAAAGCCGGCCCCTAATGCGCGCGCGAGCACGGTTCGTCTTGTGAGCATTCCGGCCTCCGGTTCCTCGTGGCGGAAAAATAGAGCCATTGCGTTAACAGGCAACAACGAAAAGGGCCGCGACGGTTGTCCGTCGCGGCCCTTCGGTCGGGTTGCTTGTCGGGCTCAGACTTCGTCGCGACCGGATGCCAGGATGCAGGCCAGCGTAACGACCGCGGCGATGCCGAGATAGTAGCCGACGAAGGTCATGCCGTAGTTTGCCTGCAGCCACGTGGCGATATAGGGCGCCAGCGAGGCGCCGAAGATGCCGGCGAGATTGAAGGTGATCGACGAACCGGTGTAGCGGACCGCCGTCGGGAAGGGTGCCGCCAGCGCGGTGCCGATCAAGCCATACGTCATGCCCATCAACGCCATGGCCAGAATTGCGAAGACGACGATGCTGCCTTCACCGCTGGTCATCAGGCCGGGCAGGAAGAAGGAGAAGACGCCGATCAGGACTGTTGTGAGGATCAGCACCTCGCGGCGCCCGAACCGCTCGGCGAGTTTGCCTGATATCGGGATGAAGATACCGAAGGCGACGGAACCGACGATCTGGATTTCGAGCGCGTCCAGGAACGGGATCTTCAGGACCTTGACGTTGTAGGACAAAAGATAGGCCGAGCCGATGTAGAACAGAACGAAGGTAGCGAGTGCGACGAAGGTGCCGAGGAAGAGGCTGCGCTTGTGCTTGCGGAACAGTTCCGCGACCGGCACGGCGACACGCTCCTGCTTGTCGATTGCCTTCTGGAAGGCCGGCGTTTCGGTGATCGACAGACGAACCCACAGGCCAATCACGATCAGGATGATCGAAGCAATGAACGGGACACGCCAGCCCCAGCTCAAAAGCGCGTCCTGAGACATGACCTGCAGCAGCAGCCAGAAGATGCCCGATGACAGGAAGAGGCCGACGGGGGCGCCGAGCTGTGGGAACATGCCGTACCAGCTGCGCTTGCCTTCCGGCGCGTTCTCGGTTGCGAGAAGCACCGCGCCGCCCCATTCGCCACCGAGGCCGAAGCCCTGGCCGAAACGGCACAATGCGAGCAGCAGCGGCGCCAGGACGCCGATGGAGTTGTAGGAGGGCAAGAGGCCGATGACGACCGTCGAGATGCCCATCGTCAACAGGGCTGCCACCAGCGTCGTCTTGCGGCCGATCCTGTCGCCGAAGTGGCCAAAAACCACCGCGCCGAGCGGACGGGCGAAGAATGCGATCGAGAAGGTTGCGAAGGAAGCGAGCAGCGCGGTGGTCGGATCGCTGTTCGGGAAGAACAGCGTCGGGAAGACCAGCACGGCGGCGGTCGCATAGACATAGAAATCGAAGAATTCGATCGTGGTGCCGACGAGGCTCGCGATCAGAACGCGCGCCGGCGAATTCACTTGCGCACTGTTCGATGAACCGGAGGTCGGCGATACTCTGGATATCGCGTCTGACATTTTCATTCCAATCGGGATTTTATTGAGTGCCTGGGAGGCATCCGGCTCTTAACGCAATTTTAATTCGGCGCAAATGCAAAACGCGCAATAAACGGACAAAAATTAGGGTACTTCCTTTTGCCCGGATCCGGTCAGCAACTCTGCATGCTTGACCAGAATCAATATGAGCGGAATCCTCAGTAACGCTCTGGTTGAGCGCAGGAGGAAACTATGCAGAAGAGTCTTGTTGCAGAATTTCTTGGTACTTTCTGGCTCGTGTTCGGCGGATGCGGAAGCGCCGTACTCGCTGCGTCTTTTCCAGAGCTGGGGATCGGCTTCGTAGGCGTCGCGTTTGCTTTTGGTCTTACCGTGCTTACCATGGCTTTTGCTGTCGGCGGCATTTCCGGCGGCCACTTCAACCCGGCGGTTTCGCTCGGTCTTGCCGTTGCCGGAAAGTTTCCTGCCGGTCGTGTGGTTCCCTATATCCTTGCTCAGGTCGTCGGTGCGATCGTTGCTGCGGGCGTTCTTTATGTCGTCGCCAGCGGTAAGGCAGGCTTCGAACTCGGCAGCTTCGCCTCCAACGGCTATGGCGAGCACTCGCTTGGCGGGTATTCGCTCGTTTCCGCTCTTGTCATCGAAATCGTGCTGACGCTGTTCTTCGTCTTCATCATTCTTGGCTCCACGAGCAGCAGGGTACCGGCAGGATTTGCGCCGATTGCCATCGGGCTGGCGCTGACGCTGATCCACCTGATCTCGATCCCGGTGACCAACACGTCCGTCAATCCTGCCCGGTCGACGGGGCAGGCTCTTTTCGTGGGCGGATGGGCTCTGCAGCAGCTGTGGCTGTTCTGGGTCGCTCCGCTGATCGGTGGTGTTCTCGGTGGCGTTGTCTGGAAGGCGGTTGGTGAAGAAACCTGAGGCCCACCCTGGCGTTTCGAGGAAAATCCCTACCGGCCACCGTGCGGGAATATTGCGTTTTTGGTCGCCAAAATCTGTTCGGTCGACCGACTTCCTGAGCTGGAAGTTAACGAAAGTAAACGCTTCGTTAACTATAATGCTGCTCTAATACACCTGCGCCAAGGGCTCGGATTCGGAGCCAAGCAAGCTTGGGGCAAGCATTGGAATGCCAACTACCAGTTATTTTTGGGGGTATTTATGAGTCGCAAGCATGTCGCTGTCCTGATGGGCGGGTTTTCCTCGGAGAGGCCTGTCAGCCTTTCCTCCGGGACGGCATGCGCGGATGCTCTCGAGGCCGAAGGCTTTCAGGTGACGCGCATCGATGTTGATCGCGACGTCTCGGCAAAGCTTTCTGCCCTGCGTCCCGATGTGGTTTTCAATGCCTTGCATGGCCCTTTTGGCGAGGACGGCACCATTCAGGGCATTCTCGAGTATCTCGAAATCCCCTATACGCATTCCGGCGTTCTCGCCTCTGCGCTTGCAATGGACAAGAGCAAGGCGAAGGGCGTTGCCGCCGCTGCCGACATTCCGGTTGCGCAGTCGCAGGTGATCAATCGATTCGCCTTCCCGGCGGAGCATCCGATGACGCCGCCCTATGTCGTGAAGCCTGTTCGCGAGGGTTCCAGCTTCGGCGTGGTGATCGTTCAGGAGGATCAGAAGCATCCGCCCCAGATCATCGGTTCGCCGGAATGGCGTTACGGCGAAGAGGTTATCGTCGAGCGCTATGTCCATGGTCGCGAGCTGACGTGCGGCGTCATGGGCGATCAGGTGCTTGGCGTTACCGAGATCGTGCCGCAGGGCCACAGTTTCTATGATTATGATTCCAAGTATGTCGCCGGTGGGTCAAAACACGTCATCCCGGCGAAAATTTCACCGAATATTTACCAAAAAATACAATCATTGTCGTTAAGGGCTCATCAAGCAATCGGTTGCCGTGGGGTCAGTCGCTCCGACTTTCGTTACGATGACCGCTTCTCCGAAGATGGTGAAATCATCTGGCTGGAAATCAACACTCAGCCGGGTATGACGCCAACCTCTCTTGTGCCTGAAATGGCCGGCCATGCCGGCTACACGTTCGGTGAATTTCTCCGTTGGATGGTGGAGGACGCTTCTTGTTCTCGGTGACGGTCAAAAGGATGGGGCGCCCCAGCCATCATGTCGAGCCTCCGTATGCGGAAGGCGACGGACGGATGGTATTGCCGCGCCCGCTGCGACGGGTCGTGCGCTTCCTTGTCAGTCTCGGCAGTGGCCGTATCCACGTTCCGGCCCATACAGGCACGGTTTCCGCTTTGGCGTTTTTTGCTGCGACCGGTTTCTATGGCATGTCGCTGGGCGGCCATACGGAAGTCGTTGCCCAGGCGACGACGACGGCTGCCGGCTTTGCGATTGAGGATGTTAAGGTTTCGGGCAATTCCGAGACCTCCGAAGTCGACATTCTGCAGCTTATCGGCCTCGATGGTACGACGTCCCTCGTTGCTCTTGATGTGGATGCGGCCCGCCAAAAGATTGCGAAGCTGCCGTGGGTCGAGAGTGTCGAAGTTCGCAAGGTCTACCCGAAGGCAATCGAAGTGAAGCTTCAGGAGCGCCAGGCCTATGCGATCTGGCAGCACGGACAGGAACTCTCTCTCGTCGAGAAGAGTGGGGCGGTGATCGCGCCGCTTCGCGACAACAAGTTCTCGCAGTTGCCACTGGTGGTCGGCCGCGGTGCCGAGGTGGCGGCGGCTTCGCTGGAAGGCGAGTTTGCAAAATGGCCGGATATCAAGGCGCGAGTGAAGGCCTTCGTGTGGGTCTCCGGACGTCGCTGGGATCTGCACATGGATAACGGCGTCGTTATCAAGCTGCCGGAAGACGATGTCGATCTGGCGCTGGCAAGGCTCTCGAAGTTCAACCAGGAGCAGGATCTTCTCGACCGCGATATCGCGGCCGTCGATCTCAGGCTTTCCGACCGCACGGCCATTCAGCTGACGCCGGAGGCAATGGCCCGGCGCCAGCTCGTGCTTGACCAGCGTACCAAGGATTTGAAGAAGGCGGGGCAGAATATATGAGCTTGTTCGGTTCGTCCCATTTTGGATTGCCGCGCCTTAAGCCGCTTTCGTCGAAGCGGTCGCATGTCGTTTCCGTGCTCGATATCGGGTCGACGAAGGTGGTCTGCATGATCGGCCGGTTGACGCCGCGCGAGGAAAGTCAGGTCCTGCCCGGTCGTACCCACAACATCGAAATCATCGGTATCGGCCACCAGCGTTCACGCGGCATCAAGACCGGCGCGATCTCCGACCTTGATGCGCTGGAGAGCGTCATCCGCCTGGCCGTCGATGCAGCCGAGCGCATGGCCGGCCTGACGGTCGAAAGCCTGATCGTCAACCTGACGGCCGGACGTCTCGCCAGCGACATCTACACCGCGACGATCGATCTCGGCGGTCAGGAAGTCGAGCTGAACGACCTCAAGAAGGTGCTGTCCGCCGCCTGCCAGCAGTCGCTGCGCCAGGATCGCGCAGTGCTCCATTCACTGGCCACCGGCTTCTCGCTCGACGGCGAGCGCGGCATCCGCGATCCGCTGTCGATGTACGGCGACGTCCTTGGCGTCGACATGCATGTCGTTACGGCCGAGCGTACGGCGCTGAAGAACCTCGAGCTCAGCGTCAACCGTGCGCATCTTTCGGTCGAAGGTATCGTTGCCACGCCTTATGCATCCGGTCTTGCTGCGCTCGTCGACGACGAGGTCGAGCTCGGCTGTGCCGCGATCGACATGGGCGGCGGCACGACCACGATCTCGGTGTTTGCCGAAGGCAAGCTCGTGCATACCGACGCCGTCAGCCTCGGCGGTCATCATGTCACCACCGATCTGGCACGCGGACTTTCGACCCGCATAGAAGATGCCGAGCGACTGAAGGTCGTTCACGCTTCGGCAATGCCGAATTCTTCCGATGAGCGCGAACTGATCTCGATCCCGCCGATCGGCGAGGACGACCGGGATCTGCCGACGCAGGTGCCGCGTGCGCTGGTTTCGCGCATCGTGAGTGCCCGCATCGAGGAAACGATGGAATTGATTCGCGACCGCATCCAGCGCTCGGGCTTCAGTCCGATCGTCGGCAAGCGGGTCGTGCTGACGGGCGGCGCCAGCCAGTTAACCGGTCTTGCCGACGTGGCGCGCCGCATACTTGCCCGCAACGTTCGAATCGGCCGTCCGATGGGCGTCTCGGGGTTGCCGACGGCGGCAAAGGGCCCGGCCTTTTCGACGGCTGTCGGTCTGATGATCTATCCGCAGGTCGCGGACATGGAAACACATGCGTCACAGAGCGGCCTGCTCATGTCGCTTGGGGGAAATACCAGCCGCATCGCCCGCATGGGGCAGTGGCTGAAGGAAAGCTTCTGAAATTGTATGAATTGGCCGGCGTGGCGATGCGGCCATAAAGAGAAGGAACAGGTACAATGACTATCAAGCTGCATAAGCCTGACATCACAGAGCTGAAGCCGCGGATCACCGTGTTCGGTGTCGGTGGCGGCGGTGGCAACGCTGTCAACAACATGATCTCTGCCGGCCTCCAGGGCGTCGACTTCGTCGTCGCCAACACGGATGCGCAGGCCCTGACGATGACGAAGGCAGAACGGATCATCCAGCTCGGCGCCAGCGTCACGGAAGGTCTTGGCGCGGGTTCGCAGCCGGAAGTCGGCCGTGCAGCCGCTGAAGAATGCATCGACGAGATCGTCGACCACCTCAACGGCACCCACATGTGCTTCGTCACCGCCGGCATGGGCGGTGGTACGGGTACGGGTGCGGCGCCGGTGGTTGCCCAGGCTGCCCGCAACAAGGGTATCCTGACGGTCGGCGTGGTCACCAAGCCGTTCCACTTCGAAGGCGGTCGCCGCATGCGCCTGGCCGAATCCGGCATCCAGGAACTGCAGAAGTCGGTCGATACCCTGATCGTCATTCCGAACCAGAACCTCTTCCGCATTGCCAACGACAAGACCACCTTCGCCGACGCTTTCGCGATGGCTGACCAGGTTCTCTACTCGGGCGTCGCCTGCATCACCGACCTGATGGTGAAGGAAGGTCTCATCAACCTCGACTTCGCCGACGTCCGTTCGGTCATGCGCGAAATGGGCCGTGCGATGATGGGTACAGGCGAGGCATCCGGCCAGGGCCGCGCAATGCAGGCTGCAGAAGCTGCAATCGCCAACCCGCTGCTGGACGAGACCTCGATGAAGGGTGCTCAGGGCCTCCTGATCTCCATCACCGGCGGTCGCGACCTCACCCTCTTCGAAGTCGATGAAGCGGCGACCCGCATTCGCGAAGAAGTCGATCCGGATGCGAACATCATCCTCGGCGCGACCTTCGACGAATCGCTCGAAGGCATCATCCGCGTCTCCGTCGTTGCAACCGGCATCGACCGTGCAATGAACGAAGCTGCCGGCAAGAACTTCCAGCAGATCGCAAAGCCGATTATCCGTCCCTCTGCGGCCGTTGCTCCGGCACCGGCCGCAGTCCAGCCTGCACCCATGATGCAGCAGGCACCGAAGACCGTCGATTCGGTTGCACAGACCATCCGCATGGCTGAAGCCGAGATGGAACGCGAACTCGAAATCCACGCTCCTCGCGCGCCGGCACCGGTTCAGCAGCCGGTCCAGCAGGAAACGTTCCGCCCGCAGAGCAAGATCTTTTCAGCGCCGGAAGCCGGTCCGGTCATCCGTCCGGCTCCCGTCCAGCAAGCTCCCGTGCATGCGCCTGTCGTCAGCCAGCCTGCTCCGGCGCCGGTCATGCAGCAGCCTGCGCCTGTCATGCAGCAGCAGCCGGTTCGGATGCCGAAGGTCGAAGACTTCCCGCCAGTCGTCCAGGCCGAGATCGACCATCGTTCCCAGCCGACCGCCGCATCGCACGCCCACGAAGAGCGTGGTCCGATGGGGCTCCTGAAGCGAATCACCAATTCGCTCGGTCGCCGCGAAGAGGAAGTCGTTCCCGAGATGACGTCGGCTCCGGCTGCCGCGTCTCAGCAGCGCCGTCCGCTGTCCCCGGAAGCAAGCCTCTATGCACCGCGCCGCGGAAACCTCGACGATCAGGGCCGCAGCGTACCGCAGGCCCGGATGATGCAGGAAGACGACCAGCTCGAGATCCCGGCGTTCCTGCGCCGGCAGTCGAACTGAGGCAACACGGAATCGCCACGACAATGCCCGGGAGTTCGCTCCCGGGCATTGTCGTTTCAGGCTATGAAATTCGAGCCAGATTGCGCAGCGATTTCAAAGTCATGATTTCGTAACAAAGCGAAAGAAACAGTGATTTGGATTGCAGCGTGGGCGCACGTATGTATGGGCTCAATGAGCTGTCTTCGTGTGCTTCATGGCAGGACTTTGACGGAGTGTAATAAGCCTTAGCTGGTGGGTTTCGACATGTAGGTCGGAGCGGATCGCTAATGTATAATAAAGGCAAGATTTATGGTTATTGGCATGTTGGGTTTTCAGACGACGGTATCACGTCCGGTCAGCCTTTCGGGGACCGGCGTTCATTCGGGTGCTGACGTTTCGATCACTTTCAACCCAGCTGAAGCCGACACTGGTGTCGTATTCAATCGCATGCACGAAAACGGCGAAGTGACCGAACTTCGCGCTGTTTCTTCACAGGTCGGCAACACCGATCTCTGCACGGTTCTCGGTTTTTCTCCGGCGCGCTCCGTTGCGACGGTCGAACATGTCATGGCGGCCGTCTATGCGCTTGGACTGGACAATGTTCTGATCGAGGTTCATGGCGCCGAAATGCCGATCATGGACGGCAGCTCCATGCCCTTTATCGAGGCGATCGAACAGGTTGGTCTGGTGTCGCTCGGCGTCAAGCGCCGCTATATCCGCGTCACCAAGCCGGTTCGCATCGAGCATGGCGGCTCGTGGAGCGAGTTCCGTCCCCATGACGGCATGCGTTTTGAAGTGGAGATCGATTTCGATTGCCCGCTGATCGGCCGCCAGAAGTGGGAAGGCGACATGACTGCTGCGACCTTCAAGGCGGAATTGTCGCGCGCCCGCACCTTCGGCTTCATGCGCGATGTCGAGCGCCTCTGGGCTTCGGGTCATGCGCTCGGATCTTCGCTTGAGAACTCCGTTGTCATCTCCGACGATAATACCGTTATCAACGTCGAGGGCCTGCGTTACGCCAAGGATGAGTTCGTCCGTCACAAGGCGCTCGATGCCGTCGGCGATCTGGCGCTTGCCGGCGTTCCCTTCATCGGCTGCTACCGGTCCTACCGCGGCGGCCACAAGATGAATGCCAATGCCCTTAAGGCGTTGCTCAGCGATCCGACGGCTTATGAAGTCGTCGAGACGTCTGCGCCGCGCCCGCGTGTTGCGCCGCGCGATTTCATTCGCGTGAACGCTCCGGAATTTGCTCCCTGGTCGGCTTGACCTCCGTCACTTTTTTTAGGCCAGGGCCGCCTCCTTCGGGAGGCGGTTTCTTTTTGGGAAGCGCTCCACCCGCGATTCCCGATAGATGTTTTGCAGCAGATGTTTAGCGGCAACAGGTGCGCCTTTAACGGGGCAAAACCGGAGATTATGACCTGAGCCGCCACAAAAATGCGTTAATGCATCATCATTGCGTTGCTCTGGCCATGAATTTGTGGCTAGAAACGCCAGCGAGGCGTGGCTGCTGTTGAGGGATGGCGGTCGTTGGGATGTTCCGATGGGTTATGCAGGGTCTGAAAGTATGATGAAGACAGCGCGCGCTATGTTCGCATCGCTCCTGGTGCTGAGCGCAGGCGCCTTAATTTCTGGCTGCCAGTCCGACCCCGATATCGACATCACCAAGCTCGGCCTCCAAAACGATCCGCCGGACGTTCTCTACAATCAGGGCCTTGCCAACATGAAGGCGGGCAACATGGCGGAAGCCGCCCGCAAGTTCGACGCCATCGACCGCGAAAACCCGTTCTCCGAATGGGCGCGCAAGGCGCTCGTGATGAGCACTTTCGTCAAGTACCGCCAGGGCCGTCTCGACGATGCGCTTGCCTCCGGCAACCGCTACATGGCGCAGTATCCGAAGTCGAAGGACGCGGCCTACGTTCAGTATCTGATCGGCCTCACCTATTCGAAGCAGATCGTCGATGTGACGCAGGATCAGCGCGCCGCAGGAAGGACCGTCGAGGCCATGCAGGCGGTCATCGACAACTATCCGGATTCCGAATACGTCGATGATGCGCAGGCGAAGATCCGCTTTGCGCGCGACCAGCTCGCCGGCAAGGAAATGCAGATCGGACGCTACTATATGGAGCGCAAGGAATACCTTGCTGCCATCTCGCGCTTCCGCACCGTCGTCGAGAAATATCCAAACACGAACCAGATCGAAGAAGCGCTCGCGCGCCTCGTCGAAGCCTATTATGCAATGGGCATTGTCGAGGAGGCGCAGACGGCCGCCGCTGTTCTTGGCCACAACTATCCAGACAGCCAGTGGTATGCGGATTCCTACAAGCTTCTGAAAAGCAACGGCGCCGAGCCGCGTGAAAATCAAGGCTCGTGGATTTCGGCCGCCGGCAAGAAACTCCTGCTCGGTTCCTGAGGCCAATGCTCATCCAGCTTTCGATCCGCGATATCGTCCTGATCGAGCGGCTGGATCTTGCCTTCGAGACCGGCCTGTCGGTGCTCACCGGTGAGACGGGCGCAGGCAAATCCATCCTGCTCGACAGCCTCTCGCTGGCGCTTGGCGGGCGTGGTGACGGCGACCTTGTCCGACATGGCGAAGACAAGGGGCAGGTGACTGCCGTCTTCGACGTGGGGATGGACCATGGTGCCCGCAGGCTGCTTCGCGACAACGGCATAGACGATGATGGCGATCTCATCTTCCGCCGCGTCCAGACATCCGACGGCCGCACCAAAGCCTATGTCAATGACCAGCCCCTTAGCGTGCAGTTGATGCGTCAAGCCGGTCAGATGCTCGTCGAAATCCACGGCCAGCACGACGATCGTGCGCTTGTCGACACCCATGCCCACCGGATCCTGCTCGATGCCTTTGGGGGTATAAGCGAGGATGTCGCTGGCGTTTCCCAGCTCTACCGCGTTTGGCGCGATACCGAACGCACGCTGAAGAAGCATCGGGAAAAGGTCGAGAACGCCGCACGCGAAGCCGATTATATTCGGTCTTCCGTCGCAGAACTCGAGAAGCTGTCGCCTCAGGACGGCGAAGAGGACGATCTTGCCGACCGCCGTCAGAAGATGATGAAGGCCGAGCGAATCGCGGGCGATATCGCCGAAGCGTCCGAGTTCCTGAATGGCAATGCCTCACCCGTGCCGCATATCGCCTCCCTGGTGCGTCGCCTGGAGCGCAAGAGCCATGAGGCGCCCGGACTGCTCGAAGACACCGTGGCGCTTCTCGATGCCGCTCTCGACCAGCTTTCCAATGCACAGATGGAAGTCGAGGCAGCGCTGCGAAAGACGGAGTACGATCCCAAGGAGCTGGAGCGCGTCGAAGAGCGGCTATTTGCGCTGCGTGCCGCCTCCCGGAAGTATTCCGTTCCGGTAACCGAACTGCCAGCACTGGCCGTTCGCATGATCAGCGACCTTGCCGATCTCGACGCGGGCGAGGAGAAGCTGACGAAGCTCGAGGCCGAGGTCGGCGTTACCAGGGCGAGTTATGAGGCGGCGGCGCGTTTACTGTCGGAAAAGCGACATCATGCGGGCGAGGCGCTCGCGGCTGCCGTCATGTCCGAACTGCCGGCGCTGAAGCTGGAGCGTGCGCGCTTCATGGTGGAGATCACCACCAGTGCGGACGAGGCGACGGCGGAAGGAATCGACATCGTCGAATTCCACGTCCAGACCAACCCCGGCACGCGGCCGGGTTCGATCATGAAGGTCGCGTCGGGCGGCGAGCTTTCGCGTTTCCTGTTGGCGCTGAAGGTCGCGCTTGCCGATCGCGGCTCTGCGCCGACGCTCGTCTTCGATGAAATCGATACCGGCGTCGGTGGCGCCGTTGCAGATGCGATCGGCCAGCGGTTGAAGCGGCTCTCCGACCGCGTGCAGGTGCTGTCGGTGACGCATGCGCCGCAGGTTGCCGCCCGGGCGGCAACGCATCTTTTGATCTCGAAGGGACCGGCTTCCGAGGGCTCCGAGAAAATCGCGACGCGGGTCGCCACCATGGAACCCAAGGACCGGACAGAAGAGATCGCCCGCATGCTGGCCGGCGCGTCGGTGACCGAAGAGGCGAGGGCGGCAGCCGCCCGGTTGCTGGCCGGCAACGGCTGAGTTACACCCCCTGAGCGGATTTTATTTTGCTCATGTTCATCCGGTGAACGTCTTCATAAGGTTCGAAATAGACAAGTGCGCTGGACGCCAGATCGTGCGCAATAAAATCCTTCAACGACATTGCCTCGGCTCTTTCTCGCGTTTGAGGATCGGCCAGCCGCTGCAGGTAGCGGCGGTTTGCATCGATCAGCGTGGCAGCATAACCGCCGGCCGCTATCCGCTCCGGATCGCCATGGTTGGGCAGGATCCGGTGGATCGGCCATCCCTGCATTCGGATGAGCTCGCTTGCGTGCGTCGTCAGGTGCTCCGGCTCGGACACATAGGTCACCGTGTCTTCGAGCGTATCGCCGGCCAGTAGCAGCCTTTCCTCTGGAAGCCAGAGGACGTTTCCATCCGCGCTGTGAATGTCGAAATGATGGAGTTCCACCCGGCGTCCACCGACCACAAGATCCAGCCGCTCTTCGAAAAGTCGGTTCGGCATCACGACGGGGAGGATTTGCGGATCCCCCGTTTCGAGTTCCCCGCGATTCTGGACGAGGGCTTCGGCGGTCAGCCTGAGTGCAATGATCTCGCAATCGGCAAAGACTTCATTGCCGGCAATATGGTCCGTATGCCAGTGACTGAGCGCGACATTAATCGAGGTCACGCCGAGGCTGTCGATGTGCGCGCGGATCGCTCTTGCATGCGGCAACGACATGTGGGTGTCATATACCAGCGCATGGCCGGCGTCGACGATGGCATAGGAGGCAATTCCGAGCGAATAGGCTCCATCATCGAGCCAGTTCGGAGCGTTTGAATGCAGGCGCCTGCCTTCGATGCGTCCGTCGTAATAGGCAAACACGCCGGGATATGGCTCAAGGATTCTGAGCGTAGAGGTGATGTCAGGCATGGCATTCCCTTATTGCTGGCGAATGTGTGGAGCTGTCGTTTCTTTTCGGCCGATGATGTCGTGTTTGCAATGGGGCCGGCCGACTGCACCCTGATTTGTCGTGGTCGCGTGAGCTTGCGGCATTGGCGTCGCTTGCCGCTTTCCGGTTTTGCGTTTTCGTCATTTCGGCTAAAACCTCTGGAGATTCCCCCGGAGTGATCTCAATGTCGGCCGCGCCAACAACCGTAGAAAATATGACGATCGAAGATGCCGCTGCCGAGCTTGAGCGGCTGGCAAGGGAGATCGCCCGCAACGACGAGCTTTATCACGGCAACGATCAGCCGGTGATTTCGGATGCGGATTATGACGCGCTGAAACGGCGCAACGATGCGATAGAAGCGCGTTTTCCGGAGCTGATCCGCGAGGATAGTCCCTCGCGGCGTGTCGGCGCCGCCCCATCCGTGACGTTCGCTCCCGTCGTCCACGCGCGGCCGATGCTTTCCCTCGACAACACGTTTTCGCAAGAGGACGTGCAGGATTTCGTCGCCAGCGTCTATCGCTTCCTCGGGCGCCTGCCGGACCAGTCGATCGCCTTTACCGCAGAGCCGAAGATCGACGGACTGTCGATGTCGATCCGCTATGAAAACGGCAGGATGGTCAGCGCCGCGACCCGTGGCGACGGAACGACGGGCGAAAACGTCACGGCCAACATCCGCACCATCAGGGAGATCCCGAACGAGCTGCCGAAGGGCGTGCCCGCCGTCGTCGAGGTGCGTGGCGAGGTCTATATGGCCAAGAGCGATTTCCTGGCCCTCAACAAGCAGATGGAAGCCGAGGGCAAGCAAACATACGTCAACCCGCGCAACACGGCGTCAGGCTCGCTGCGGCAACTCGATCCGAAGGTCACGGCGAGCCGCAAGCTGAAGTTCTTCGCCTATGCCTGGGGTGAGATGTCGGAGATGCTCTCGGATACGCAGTTCGGGATGATCGAGACCTTCAAGAGCTGGGGGTTCCCGGTCAATCCGCTGATGAAGCGGCTGAATTCTGTTGCCGATATCCTTGCCCACTACGATGACATCGGGCTGAAGCGGCCTGATCTGGATTACGATATAGACGGCGTCGTCTACAAGGTCGACAGCCTCGAGCTGCAGGCTCGTCTCGGCTTCCGCTCGCGCAGCCCGCGCTGGGCGACCGCACACAAGTTCCCGGCGGAACAGGCGTTTACGACGGTCGAGAAGATCGAGATCCAGGTTGGTCGCACCGGCGCTCTGACGCCCGTCGCGCGGCTGACGCCGATCACAGTCGGCGGTGTCGTCGTCACCAATGCGACGCTGCACAATGCGGATTACATCAGGGGGATCGGCAATTCCGGGGAACGGATCCGCGAGGAGGACCACGATATCCGCATCGGCGATACCGTGATCGTGCAACGCGCCGGTGACGTTATCCCGCAGGTGCTCGACGTGGTGATGGAGAAGCGGCCGGCGGATTCCGTTTCTTACGAATTCCCGAAGGCTTGCCCGGTCTGCAGCAGCCATGCCGTGCGCGAGGTCAACGAGAAGACCGGCAAGGTGGATGCGGTGACCCGCTGCACCGGCGGTTTCATCTGCCGTGCACAGGCGACCGAGCATCTCAAGCACTTCGTCTCACGCAACGCCTACGACATCGAAGGTCTCGGCTCCAAGCAGGTGGACTTCTTCTTCGAGAGCGACGACCCGTCACTGCAGATCCGCACGGCGCCCGATATCTTCACGCTGGAGAAGCGCCAGGCGGGATCGGTGCTGACCAAGCTCGAGAACATCGACGGCTTCGGCAAGGTCAGCGTCGGCAAGCTCTATACGGCGATCAACGAGCGCCGCAGCATCGCGCTCCACCGCTTCATCTTCGCGCTCGGCATCCGTCACGTGGGCGAGACGACCGCCAAGCTTCTGGCGCGCTCCTATGGCACCTACGAGGCTTTTGAAGCGGCCATGCGGGACGCCGCGCCGCTGTCGGGCGATGCCTGGAACGATCTCAATGCAATCGAGGGCATCGGCGAGATCGTCGCCCGCGCCATCGTCGAATTCTACAAGGAGTCCCGCAACGTCCAGGTTATTT
This sequence comes from Rhizobium sp. P1_C7, assembly GCF_056406295.1. Taxonomy (NCBI): domain Bacteria; kingdom Pseudomonadati; phylum Pseudomonadota; class Alphaproteobacteria; order Hyphomicrobiales; family Rhizobiaceae; genus Rhizobium; species Rhizobium sp. P1_C7. The sequence goes on along the minus strand of NZ_JBFUAL010000009.1, from coordinate 188,262 downwards.
CGCGCCTGCTCGCCGAGGTGACGCCCGGGATGGCCGAGCAACCGATCACAACAGGCAGCCCTGTCACCGGCAAGACCGTCGTCTTCACCGGCTCGCTCGAAAAGTTCACGCGCGACGAGGCAAAGGCGAGGGCCGAAAGTCTCGGCGCCAAGGTGGCAGGTTCAGTTTCCAAGAAGACCGACATCCTCGTTGCCGGCCCGGGCGCCGGCTCAAAGCTCGACAAGGCACGCGAACTCGGCGTCCAGACGATGGACGAGGATGAGTGGCTGGCACTGATCGGGGGGTGACGTGCCGGGCGCCAGGTGCAACTGACCGGGCATGCACTCGCCGTCGCCTGACGCCGGATGGATGACCGCCGATCTTCGGCGATCATTGCGCGCATTCACGCTCTCACCCGCCCCATCGCATAGGCATCGACATAGGTCCCTGCTCGGAAGCCGAAGGCCTTGAGGATGCCCTCCTGTTCGAAGCCGAATTTTTTGTAGAGGCCGATGGCGATGTCGTTGTCGGTATAGACCGTCAGTTCCAGCCGCTTGATGTCAAGCCAGTTATCGGCAGAATCGACGATCGCCGCGAGAAGCGCGCTGCCGATTCCTCTGCCGGTGAAGTCGTCGTGCACGCCCATGCCGATGCTTGCCGCGTGATTGCGTCGTCCGCGGTAACGCGTCATGCCGATATCGCCGACGACCATGTCGTCGATCATTGCCACGAGGCGCATTGCGTCAGGATTGCTGCCCTCGATGTGGCGGCGCGTTTCCTCGATGCCCTGGTAGGGAGGACGCAAGGTTCCGGCGCGAAAGCCCGGGAGATTGACAAGTACCGTCAATGCGTCGGCATCCGACGGGCGTATTGCCCGGATGTGGAGGCCCTTCGGCAACTGGGTTTTCCGAGGCTTTGGCTCTGCTGGTGACATTTCAACTCTCCATTTGATGCGGGAGGAGAGCTGGTTGCCAAACCCTGCTCACCTCGGCAGGGTTCTCGGGATGATCGGTATGGTGTCAGCGCACCATTTCTCCCGCGTACCCAGCAGGGGTCGTGGTGATATGAAGCATCGACATGGCGATAGAACCGGTCATGGCCGCAACCTTCGATATTCACCTCCATTTGTCAACCGAAACGTGCAATTTGCCTCGGCGATGGCGGGCCGCTATGCCTGATCAAGAAAATCGAATCGGACGTCGCCTTGAAGACCATTGCCATTGACTTTGAAACGGCCAACGAGCAGCGCGCCAGCGCCTGCTCGGTCGGCCTTGCCTGGATCGAGGAGGGCAGGGTCACCCGCGTCGAGGAGCGGCTGATCCGCCCGAAGGACATGCGCTTCTCCGGCATGAACATCGCCATTCATGGCATCCGGCCCGAGCATGTCGAGAATGCGCCGCAATTCCCCGAGGTGATGGACGAGTTCCACGAGGATTTTCGCGGTGCGACGATGATCGCGCACAACGCCGCCTTCGATTTCAGCGTCTGGCGCTCGAGCCTCGATCTCTACCGGCAGTCCTATCCGGAGCTGACCTACCTCTGCAGCCTCAAGATGTCGCAGCGCATATGGCCGCATTTTCTCTCGCATCGCCTGAACATGCTTGCCGAACATCTCGGCCTTCGCTTCGTGCACCACAATGCGGCCGAGGATGCCGCCGTTTGCGCGCAGGCGGCCATCGAGATGGCCAAGGCGATCGGTGCGGCGGCGGTTCATGCTGTTCCAGCCCTGATCGGCATGAAGCCTGGGCGTCTGATGGCGAGCGGCTACGAGCCCTGTACCTGCCGGAAAGCCTGAACCTTTCTTGCAAAGGCGCCCTGCGCACTTATCTCTAAATTTGCGGAACATACAGGGAGCCAACATGTCCAGAACACGCAACATCGTGCTTGCCGCTGCCTCGCTGATTGGTCTTTTCGCCGGTTCGGCATCTGCCGACGTCGTCGGGAAGGTGGGCGTCGATTGGATCGGCAACGATATCATCGTAGAGGCGTTTGCCGATCCCGCCGTGAAGGGTGTGACCTGCCACGTCACCTACTTCGACCGCAGCGTCATTGACCGCGTCAAGAACGGCAACTGGTTCGAAGACCCTTCCAACGGCGCGATTTCGTGCCATCAGACGGGATCGGTCGAGATCGGTGATATCGATCTGTCGAAGGGCGGCGATGAGGTTTTCAAGTCCGGCATTTCGCTGGTCTGGAAGAAGTTTGTCGTCACCAGGATCTACGACAAGCAGAACGACACGCTGATCTACCTCGCGCATTCGCGTGAGTTGACCGAAGGTTCGGCGAAGATGGCGATCTCGACGGTTTCGCTCTACGGGCAGAGCGTCACCTGGAAAAACGGCAAACCGCAGTAGAGCCTGCGAGATCAAGCAACTCCTGGCAAAGGAAAGGTCTTCCGCCTGCCGGATGGAAATCGACGGCCGGCGCGGATATGGTCCGATGCCCTATCAATGAGAAGAGGACGTTCGATGCCAAGCCCCGCACGAATCGCAAATCAATATCTGACGGTCGATGTTTCTTCCCTCGGCGCCGAGATGCAGGCGCTGACAACCAGCGACGGGCGGTCTTGGCTGTGGAACGGCGATGCGGCATTCTGGGGAGGGCGCTCGCCTGTACTGTTCCCGATGGTCGGCAGGGCGCCAAACGATACGATCGCAATCGATGGTCAGAGCTATCCGATGAGCCAGCACGGCTTTGCCCGCAGGGCCGAGTTTGCTCTTGCGGCCTCGACCGCGACGATGTGCCGGTATGAGCTTGCGGCCTCGGAGGCGACAAGAGCGGTCTATCCGTTCGACTTCCTGCTTGCGGTCGAGCATGCGGTCGAGGGGCGCACGCTGACAGTCGCGGCCGAGGTTGCCAATCGCGACCAGCGGGCAATGCCCTTCGGCATTGGCTTTCATCCGGCCTTCGTCTGGCCTCTGCCCGGTGCCGCGGGACGCGACCATGCCGTCACGCTCGACAATCAGGGCGAGCCGGAGCTGGTGCGAGTGGAGGAAGGGTTGATTTCTCCCGCGAAACTGGCCTCGCCCTTCAAGGCAGGACGGTTGGTGCTGGACCATGCGATGTTCGAACAAGACGCCATGATCTTTCCGGAAGGTGCGGGCAAGGGGCTGCGCTACGGTGCGCACGGCGGGCCGACGATGCAGTTCCGTTTCGACAACCTGCCCAATCTGGCGCTGTGGCAGAAGCCCGGGGCACCGTTCATCTGCATCGAGCCGTGGCACGGGACAGCGGCGGAAAAGAACGGCTCCAACGACCTTGCCAAGCGGCCGTTCAGCCAGGTTCTTGCGCCCGGAGCGTCGGTCCGCGTCGCATTTTCGGTCGAGGTTGTCGGATAGCTGGCGGCCCCAGCAACCGTCGCGTTGTTTCAGCCATGAAAGAACGCCCGCAACGGTCCGTTGCGGGCGTTCTGCATTTTGCGGATCAACGATCTCAGGCAGCCTGTGCCAGCTCGTCGGCAATGACGGTGTCGAGGTTCAGGAAGCAGACCATGGTCTTCTCGAGCGCCACGATGCCGCGGCAGAAGGCGCGCTGGGCTTCCGGGATGATTTCCGGGGCCGGCTGCAGGTCCTCGCTCTTGATGGTCATCATGTCGGAAACCTGCTCCACCAGCAGGCCGACAAGCTTGCCGGCGATGTCGGTGACGATGATGGCGGAGCGCTCGGAAGGCTCCGTCATCTTCATCCCGAGGCGGCAGGCCATGTCGATGACCGGAATGACCGCGCCGCGCAGGTTGATCAGGCCGAGAACATATGGCGGCGTATGCGGCATCGGGGTCACCGGTGCCCAACCGCGAATTTCACGGATCGCCATGATGTCGATGCAGAACTCCTGCTCACCGAGGTGGAAGGAGACGATTTCGAGGTGCGCGCCTGTCTGGTTGATAACGGTGTTGTTCATGATCAGAATTCTTCCCAAGTGTCTCCGGCCGGAGCGGCCATGGCTCTGGCGGCAGCGCCGCCGCTGAATGCGCCCGCGACCTTGCCGATGAGGCTTCTGGCGGGGGATGGTTTCGGATGCGAGACTGCGGTTGCTTCCCGCGGCGTTGAACGGGCATTCATGCCCTCGCCGATCTTGAACGTCTGGATCATGTGGATGAGGTTGTCGGCGTCGGTGGCAAGTGTGTGGCTTGCCGCGTTCGTCTCTTCCACCATGGCCGCGTTCTTCTGCGTGACCTGATCCATCTGGCTGATGGCCGTATTGATTTCGTTCAGTCCGACCGATTGTTCACGCGCAGAAGTTACGATTGATTTAACATGCTCGTCGATACGCGAAACATCCTCGCCGATCTGTCGTAGCGCCTCGCCGGCTGCGGTCACAAGTTCGCCGCCGATCTTCACTTCGGCGCCCGATTTTCCGATCAGGGCCTTGATGTCCTTGGCGGCACCTGCTGCGCGACCGGCCAGTTCACGCACTTCCTGGGCGACGACTGCGAAGCCCTTGCCAGCTTCGCCGGCGCGCGCCGCCTCGACGCCGGCGTTGAGCGCCAGCAGGTTGGTCTGGAAGGCTATCTCGTCGATGACGCTCAGGATCGTGCCGATCTCGCGGGAAGCTCCCTCGATCCGCTGCATGGCGGCCATGGCGTCGGTGACGACGATGTCGGACTTCGTCGTGTTTTCGCGTGTGTGGGCAACCATCTTGCCGACTTCCTCGGCGCGGTTTGTCGCGCTGCGGACCGTCGCCGTGATCTGGTCGAGCGCGGCGGAGGTTTCCTCCAACGAGGCTGCCTGCTGTTCGGTGCGCTTGGCAAGGTCGTCGGCGGCTGAGCGCATCTGCTGGCTGTTTGCCTGGATCGAAGTGCTGTTGTGGGCAATGTCGACCATCGTCCGGCGAAGTGTCGAGGTCGTCAGGTTGAAGTCGCTGCGCAGGCGTTCAAGTTCCGGGGTGAAGGGCTGTTCGATCGTCGCCGTCAGGTCGCCGCCGGCGAGGCGGGTCATACCCTGGCCGAGCGCGTTGACAGCACTGTTCAACGCCTCCGTGTCGGCAAGCTTGGCGGCCTCGCGGCTGCGGCGTTCGGCGTCGCGCTGCTGTCGCTCGCTCTCGCCGCGGGTCTCCAGCGAGAGCTTCTCGATCGCGGCCATGCGGAAGCCCTCGGCGGCGCGTGCCATGTCGCCGATCTCGTCGCCGCGATCGGTTGCGGGGATGTGGCTGTCCAGGTCGCCGTTCATGATCCGCTGCATGCTGTTGCGGACTGATTGGATGCCGCGCCGGATCGATCCGCCGTGAATATACTGGAGGGCGGCCAGGCAAAGGATGGCGATGACGGCAAGCACGACCTGGATATAGACTGCGTGCCGGGATATCTCGTCTGCGTGGTCGATCCGCTGCTTGGCGACAGCACCGCCATCCACGGCCAGTTGGACGAGCGTGGAGGTCAGCTTGTCGCCGCCTTCGTCGATGCCGTCGTCGAGCTTGTCGAATTCGCTATCAGGTGCGCCAGACTCGACGGCAGCCTTGAGGTCTCCGACGATCCTCTGCTTCAGAGAGGCAACATCCGCGTCGTAGCTGGACAGCAATGCTGTTGCATTCAATTCTTCTGCCAGGATGCGCATGTCCTTCGAGCCGTTCGAAAGTTGCTCGACCGAATCGTTCATGAGCTTCAGGCGTTCCGGCGCGACCGCCTTGTCCGCCCGGTCTACGATGGTATCCATCGCCGCGAGGATGAGCGTCAGGTTTGCCGCGCGCATTTCGTTGATATGATCAACGCTTGCCTGAATTTCATTGGCCCGCTGCAAAGCGCCGCCGACAACCGTGTTCTGGTACCAGCCGAACGCAAGCATCGTGCCGAAACCGATAAATGCCGCCGCTCCCAGCGTCCCAAGCCTCTGACTGACAGAAAGGCCTTTGCGCACCGTCGTATGTGTCATGTGAAGACTGTCCCCCTCCGCGACAAGCGCGGCCGTCTCTTTTGCGCGCATGCGGATATCCGGCCATCAGGCACCAGGAGACGTCATGTCATCGAACGTTGAGCGTTCCATCCATAGCTATATATACATATGATTTTTTAAGTCTTTCCTAACGATGTTGCTGTTGCCAAGCACTTTGGCCCTGCGGACCATCTCACGGGAAATAAATGAGGTATTCCGTCCGATCCGTGTTTCTTCTCTAACTTTGGGTGGGGCAATTCAGCACAGGCAAGAAAACGCGTTGTTGAATTGCGTGTCGGGGTGCGAAGCGATATCAGGCGAGGTGGGGCAATTCCCGTCTGCAAGGAATTTGATCGATGAAGACTGTCCGCATAGCGGTCTGGGTGGCTGTGCTCCTGATGGCCGGTATCCTTGGTTGGCTGACGCTCAACGTCACCCAGACCAAGCAGACCTTTTCCGAGGGACCGTTTGGGGTGCCGTTCACGCTGGTCGCGCAGAATGGGCAGCCGATTACCGAGCAGGCGTTCCGCGGCAAGCCGACGGCGCTGTTCTTCGGATTTACCCATTGCCCGGAAGTCTGCCCGACGACGCTGTTCGAGCTGAACGGCTGGCTGGAGAAAATCGATCCGAAGGGCGACAGGATGCAGGCCTATTTCGTCACCGTCGACCCGGAGCGCGATACTCCCGATGTGATGAACCAGTATGTCTCCAATGTCTCCAAGCGGATCGTTGGAATTTCCGGCGCCCCCGACAAGGTCGCCGATGTGATCAAGGGCTACCGCGTCTATGCCAAAAAGGTTCCGGTCGACGAGAACAATCCGAACGGCGACTACACCATGGATCACACTGCCTCGGTCTTTCTGCTCGATTCGGCCGGGCGGTTCGCCGGCACCATCGCCTATGGCGAAAATCCCGATACGGCGGTAAAAAAGCTGGAGAACCTCGTCAACAAGGGATGACGTCATGGCGCCGGGGCACCGCAGCATTCTCATTGCCGGAGCCGGCGCGACCGGGTTGACAGCTGCGCTGGAGCTTGCCCGACGCGGCTTGCGTCCGCGGATCGTCGACAGAGATTCCGGACCCGTTCCGCTTGTCGAAAGCCGCGCACTGGGTGTCAATGCACGAACGCTGACGCTGCTTTCGCCTTCGCGTGTCACCGATGCGATCTTGCAGGAGGCGCAGCAAATCGCGCAGTTTCGCATCGTTTCAAAAGGACGCCGGCTCGCCGAACTCGATACGACCACGATTGACGGTCCTTACAGTGCGCTCCATGCCCTGTCACAGGGGCATACCGAGCGCCTGCTGCTCGGCGAGCTCTCCGACTACGAGGTCGTGCCGGAATGGCAGACTGCCGTCGAGGAGGTCTCCGGCGACCTCAACAAGCCGCGAGTGATGCTTCGAAGGCCGGATGGTTCGGTGGAGACCGTCGACTTCGACATGGTGATCGGCGCTGACGGCGCGCATTCCATCGTGCGCAAGGCGGTCGGGATCGGCTTTCCCGGCGAGGCGCTGGAGACCAGCTTCTATCTGGCCGACTTCCGCTATGCGCAGCCGGTCGATTCGCATTTCGCCGAGATAAACCTGTTTGATCCCGGCATGATCGGCAGGTTGCCGCTTGAGCGCGACGTGCTCCGCTACATTTCGACGCTTCCGGATTTCGAAAGCCGCATCGAGCATCCTGCCCCGATTGCCGAGCGCGTGTGGGCATCCAGCTTTCGCGTCCATTTCCGCCGTGCCGACACGATGGCAAAGGGAAATGTGTTTCTCGCCGGCGATGCCGCTCACATCCATTCGCCGGCGGGCGCCCGGGGCATGAACCTCGGGATTGAGGACGCATGCTGGCTCGCCTGGCTGGTTTCGGAGGGACGGGAGCGCGAATATGCAAGACTTCGCAGGCCGGCGGTGGAGACCGTGCTGAAGCAGACACGAAAGCTCACCTCACTGATCACGATGAGCAATCCCGTGGCTATCTCGATCCGCAATCTTGCGGTGCCGGTGCTTTTCGGAATACCTGCATTTTCACGAAAGTTGCTTCGCGGCATTGCCGGATATGATACGCCGTCACCGCCATGGATCGATGGCGCGCTATAACGGGAAAGACCGACCTTGAGTGAAATACGCCTTTATGTGACGACAACCGAAGTGCTGGCCGGGCAGATCCTCGATCTGTGGTCCGAAGTGCTCGGCGAAGAAGATTTCGCGATCGCGACCAACGAGATCGATGAGAAGAAGGACATTTGGGAAGCGTCGGTCTACATGATGCGTGCTGACGAGGCACAGGTGCGGACCCGTGTCGAAGAGGCCCTGACGCACTCCTTTCCCGAAGCAAAGGTCGAGCGCGAAGTCATTCCCGTCATCGATTGGGTCGCCAAGTCGCTGGAGGGCCTGAAGCCTGTGCGGGCAGGTCGCTTCCTCGTGCATGGCTCGCACGACCGCGACAAGGTTCGGACCGGCGACATCGCCATCGAGATCGATGCTGGTCAGGCGTTCGGGACCGGCCATCACGGGACGACGGCGGGCTGCCTGGAGACGATCGACCGGGTAGTCCGTTCCCGGCGGGTGCGCAATGCACTGGACCTCGGTACCGGCAGCGGGGTCCTGGCGATTGCCGTCCGCAAGCTGAAGAACATCCCGGTGCTGGCGACTGATATCGATCCGATCGCGACACGCGTTGCTGCCGAAAATGTTCGTCGCAACGGCATAGCATCGGGGATTGCCACCGAGACGGCACCCGGGTTTCATTCGACGGCTTTCTCGGCCCACGGTCCTTTCGATCTGATCATCGCCAACATTCTGGCGCGACCGCTGATCAAGATGGCGCCGCAGCTCGTCAATCATCTGGCGCCAGGCGGCTCGGTGATCCTGTCGGGTATTCTCGCGTCGCAGCGCTGGAAGGTGCTGGCGGCTTACAACGGCGCGCATCTGCGCCATGTTCGCACCATCTGGCGCAACGGCTGGGTCACCATTCACCTCGACCGCCCCTGAGGGGCCGACCAAAAGAAAAGGCGGTGCCAATGGCACCGCCTTAAGACCGGTTTCCCGGCCTGTACCCGCGAGCTCGAAGGAGGAGGGACGCTCGAGCGGGTTTCTACTTGTCCTGATCGCCGGTCCGGTGAGGGAGGAGGAGAGCGGAGCGGCGAGTTGCTCAGAACGCGTAGCTGGTTGCGCCCTGGTGGCGCGTAACCTTGTGGCCGGCGCCACGCATCGTGAGGGTGTCCCCATTCAGCGGGCGCAGCGAGCCGAGAACGTGACGCACGGTCTGGCGCTCGCCAGCCTGCACCGGGCTGCTGTAAGCGGAGCGCGACAGAGAGGCAGTCATTTCTAAATTCCTTTTCGTTTGAGGTTCGTCTCGAACCCGTCTGATAGCGCCTATATAGTCATTCCGAAAAGCTGAGGCAGAGGGTTTCGTTCATGGGAGCCATGCAGACAATGCATAAAGCGTGCCAGTTTATGAAGTAGCGCCTCATTTCCGCCAAAATATTGGGCGGACCAAGGGCCGGGCGGCGCGGCTGTTTTTCTCCCGTTTCTCAGAAATTCCGGTAACATAGCTGTATTCCCGTCTACCGGATTCGTACCAAACACTAGGTTTTTTGAGAATGTTCCAGTCCTTCGAAGTCACCTCCACGCCGCAATTCGGCCGCGATCGCGTTTCTGCATTGCGGACAAGTTTTGATGCGTTGGGCATCGATGCATTCCTTGTGCCGCGCGCCGACGAGTTCAACGGCGAATATGTGCCCGCATGCGCAGAGCGATTGGCTTGGCTGACCGGTTTTACCGGCTCTGCGGGGGTGGCGCTGATAACGCGTTCGCAGGCGATTGTTTTCGTCGACGGGCGATATGTCACGCAACTCGCCGAGCAGGTGGATGGTTCCGTCTTTGCCGGCGGTGATCTCGTCAACGAGCCGCCGCATGTCTGGATCGGCACGAACGCAAGCAAGGGCTTGCGGCTCGGCATCGATCCGTGGCTCCACTCCGGCGTCGAGGTCCGGCGCCTCGAAAAGGCGCTCGCAGGGATCGGCGGTTTGCTCGTCATTCTGCCGCACAATCCGCTCGACAGGCTCTGGAGCGACCGGCCGCAGGAGCCGCTGGGGGCGGTGGCAATCCAGGACATCGGGCAGGCGGGTGTGCTGGCGACCGACAAGATCGCCAGCATTGCGGCCGATCTCGCAGCCAAGAACCTCAAGGCGGTGCTGATCGCCGATCCTTCCTCCGTCGCGTGGACATTCAACATCCGCGGAGCCGACGTGCCGCACACGCCGCATCCGCTGGCGCGCGCGATCGTCTATGCGGACGGCAAGGCCGACCTGTTTCTCGACAAGCGCAAGACGGGTATCGAGGCCGAGGCGTATCTGGCGCAGATGTGCATGCAGCTTGCGCCCTCGGGGCTGGAAGAAAGGCTTGAGACCGTGTCGAGAGATGGCGGCCGGGTTCTGGTCGATCCTGATCTTACCTCCTACGGGCTTGCCGAGATCATCCGCAAGGCCGGTGGCGAGGTGGTCGAGGGCAATGATCCGGCGAAGCTTCCGCGCGCCGTCAAGAACAGCGTCGAAATCAACGGCTCGGCTGCGGCGCACCTCCAGGACGGAGCTGCGATGGTGGAGTTTCTGTGCTGGCTGGCGCAAACGAAGCCCGGTACCGTCACCGAAATCGACGTGGCCGAGAAGCTCGAGGCGGCGCGTGCGCGGGTTGGCCAGAGCATGCAAAATCCGCTCAAGGACATTTCCTTCGACACCATCTCCGGCGCCGGCGAACATGCGGCGATCATGCATTACCGTGTGACGACGGAAAGCAATCGCAAGCTCGAAGCGGGCGAACTCTTCCTCATCGATTCCGGAGCCCAGTACATCAACGGCACCACCGATATTACCCGTACCGTCGGCATCGGAGCCGTTTCCGAAGAGCAGAGGCGCTTCTTCACCCTGGTTCTCAAGGGCATGATCCAGATCAGCACGGCGCGATTTCCGAAGGGGACGCGCGGTTGTGATCTCGACCCGCTGGCGCGTATCGCGCTCTGGCGCGCCGGCGTCGACTTCGGGCATGGTACCGGCCATGGCGTCGGATCCTACCTGTCGGTGCATGAGGGGCCGCAGCGTATTTCCAGGCTCTCGACGCAGGAGCTGCTGTCCGGCATGATCCTCTCGAACGAGCCCGGATACTACCGGCCAGGCGCCTTCGGCATCCGCATCGAGAACCTCATCTATGTACGCGATGCCGAAGCGATTGAGGGCGGCGATATGCCGATGTTTGGCTTCGAGACGCTGACGTTCTGCCCGATCGACCGCAGCCTTGTCATTCCCGAGCTTCTCACCCACGACGAGCTGCATTGGTTCAACGACTACCACGAGCGGACGCGCGAGGCGCTGATGCCGCTGATCCATGACGGCGACGTCAAGGCGTGGCTGGAGAACGCAACGTTGCCGCTGGAATCATGAGACGCATCGATCCGGGAAATCGTATCGGCTGCCCGTTTTGGTGGTGTGGGCATCACATCCCCATGGTGTGGAAATTTGGCTTGAGATCAATGGCTTGTGCAAGTGAGCCACAGTGATTTTCCCCGGATTATCACCCTCCTTACGCATGCATCCGGTGTCATAATGCGGCGCATGTCCGATAATCCCGCCGCCCGACAATTCGAAAGCATCGTTCACGGCCGGATCGCCACGACCGGCCAATCGCTGTGCTCGATTGCCCGCGAAAGCCATGTCAGCCCCGCCACGCTGTCGCGCGCCAAGGCCGGCGGAGTGCCGACAACCTAGCGCCGAGATCTTCCCGCGTGTCGAACGGCTTCGGAAAGCTGCCGGGGAACCAACCGTGACGTAGCGGTGCCCCGTAGCCATCGATGGCAGCTTTCGGGCCCGAAGCGGCTTCCGAAAACAAAAGTTTGGCAGCTGCGGACAAGCTTCCATCGCGGCAGCTTGCTATCTGAACGGACAATGCACGAAAAAATCTCAATGCGTGCAATCAGGCAGAAGGGTAAAAAAGTGAAAAAGCTCTTGTTGGCGGTGCTGCTAATTGCCGGCGCGCTCGGCTACGCACAGCGTACGGTGGCAGTCAGTGGAGTACGCGATACCGCCCAGAAGCTTTTCAACGAGAAGATCGAGGCCAATGCCCTCAAGGTCGGGTATGTCGACGCGCCGACGTTGGCGCAGATACCGATCATCGGCCAATCCACATGGCGTTCCTACTTCTTCATTACCGATATGAAAGGCGATCCTGTCGACCTGAAAAAGTGCCCCGGCATTACCGACTACGAAGTACAGTTCTCGGACCAAGGGCTGCTCGTTACGGTGTTCAGCATGGACGAGCTTCGGGAATGCTCACAGGCACTACGGGCGAAAGGGTGATTGCATCCCCTGGGAAAAGGCCGGCAAGCCCACGGCCCATGTCTTGAAGTGAAGACGTGGAGAACGGAAGGGCACCGTTCCCCGTCCCGATAGCGCCGCCGAGCGGCGTACCGGCGGCGTTGCAATGACGCTCGTCGTCCGCCCCGAGCCTGAGATGGGGTCGAACGCTCTGGACGGACCGTTCGAAGGGCGGCACGATCCTTAAGACCACGTCGGGCAAATAATATCATGAGAAGTCACTCACGAAGCAAATGGGGGTTTGCTGCGAGCAAGCCGGTTTACCGTCCGGGTTCACTCTTCACGGCCTGAGAAAAACATACGCCAACGAAATCGCCGAAGGTGCCGCTGCTCCCTTCGCGCTACAAAAGGCAATGGGCCACGCTCATATCTCGACGACGCAAATCTACCCTCAACGCCGATGGCATTCCGTGCCGTCGAAGCGGCGGAACGTCGAGCGGCCCAAATCCGCGAGCTGCGGGAAAGTGAGAAGTAACCCAATTCGTGAGTCACTCATTCATTTGTGGATCGCTTGTTCAAGCTATTGATTTCAATTTGGAAATATCACACCCCGATGGTGTGACGCCACACCATCACGACCAGCCAGGCAGCCACCAGCATCCATAGATGCGAAATGCGCAGGGCAACCAGAAGGGCCGCGACAAGAGCAAGTTTCATATCCCAGCCGCCATTGTAGAATGCGGGGGCCACCAGCGTCGTCAGAACGGCGGCGGGAACTGCCGCAAGCGCGGCTTCCATGCGCGGAGGGATGCGCTTCATCGTGGTTATGAGGATATAGCCGCCGATGCGTGTGGCGTAGGTCGCAACCGCTGCTGCCAGAATGACGAGGGCCATGTGCAGATCGAAAGACATGGTCAGACCTCGTGCAGATCGGTTTCGAGTTCCTGCACGAGCGGCGGGGGCGGGAGGAGCGCGGCAAGAACGATGCCGGCTGCAGCCCCCAGGCTCACGTGCCAGGGCGAGCCGACATAGCGATAGGCGACGATCGAGGCGACGGCACTGACGGCGGCGACCGGCACGAAGTTGTTGCGGTGGCGAAAGTCCAGCACGATCCCGAGGAAATAGGCAGGCAACAGGATATCCAGGCCGATGGATTTCGGATCGCCGATGAAGCTGCCGAGCAGTCCGCCGATCAGGCTGATGATCACCCACGGCACATAGATGATGATGCCGAAGCCGAGATACCAGGCGAAGGTGACGGGCTTGCCTGCTTCGCCGCGCTTGACCGTTTCGGCAAACTGCGGATCGACGAGCAGGAAAAAGGTGAAGAACTTCTGGATGGCAGAGAAGTGCCTGATATAAGGCGCGATGGCCGCCGAATAGAGGACGTGGCGGAAGTTCACTGCGAGGATGGATGCCACGATCAGCCATGCCTGGACATTGTGGCCGAAGAGCTCGATGCCCACCATCTGGCTGGCGCCAGCATAGACCGTGCCGCTCATGAAGGTCAGTTCGGCAAGCGACATGCCGTTATCGGCAGCAAGCGCGCCGAACAGCGCGCCGAACGGCGCAGAGGCGAGGGTCACGGGAAAGCCGCCGCGCAACCCCTCGATAAAATTCGCGCGACTCATCGGCGATCATCCTTCTGGAATTTCGAGTTCCCTCTAAGGTGGCGGGCCGTGGGCTGCAAACGATTTTCCTTGATCGACCGATCGATTTCGCTGAACGGTGCCATTCTAACCAAGCTGTCTGTGAGGGGGACGATGAAGCCCATAGAGTTTTCCAAGGACGAGAAGGCCGCGCTGGTCTCACGCATCCAGCATTATTTCGACCAGGAGCTCGATCAGTCGATCGGCTTCCTGAAAGCGGAGCTCGTCCTGGATTTCTTCGCCAAGGAAGTCGGAGCCGCCTACTACAAGCAGGGGCTCGAGGATGCGCAAATCGCGCTGTCCAGACGCCTCGACGATTTCTCCGAAGACGTCTACCAGCTGCAGCGAGACGCCACCGACTGATCAGCCGGAAAGCACCTGCTTGCTGGTGATGATGCCGATGCCGTGCTCGCGCATCTCCTCGATCGCTGCGGCAACGCCCTCCGGGGTGATGCCGCGGCTCGCATCCTCGATGAAACGAACCTTGATGCCGGGCATCATTTCCAGCGCGTCCAACGCCGAAAACTTGACGCAGTAGTCGGTCGCGAGACCGCAGACGTCGAGGTCGGTTACCTCCTGTCCTTCGAGGAAATCGGCAAGACCTGTTTCGGCATCCCGATCATTGTCGCGGAAGGCCGAATAGCTGTCGACCTCGCGGTTTCCACCCTTTTGCAGGATGAGGTCGATATCGTCGATCCTGAGTGCCGGGTGCAGTTCGGCATCGACAGTGCCCTGGACGCAATGGTCCGGCCACATCATTTGCGGCTTGCCGGCAAGTGTGCCGAGTTCGAACGGTTTGCTGCCGGGATGGGAGGAGGCAAAGCTGCCATGGTCTGCCGGGTGCCAGTCCTGCGAAGCGACCACCAGATCGTATCTGCCGCTTTCAATCAACCGGTTTGCGACTGGAACCACCTTGTCGCCATTGGGAACGGCGAGGTTGCCGCCAGGGCAAAAGCCATTCTGAATATCGACCAGCAGCAGCGCTTTCATAGGCACGTCTCCCCCTGTTGTTGCACCGCAAGATGCCAAGGTGACATGGAAGGCGCAAGAGGTGAAAACGCTTCGCCGCTGAAGCAGCGAAGCGTGGCTGCAAAATCAGCGGGCCCGGTGGCCCTTCAGTCCGTAGAAGGCGATATAGACGTAGCAGACGATCGGCATCAGGAAGCCGAGATGAATGCCGACGGTGTCGGCAAGTCCGCCCTGGACGAGCGGGAGCAGTGCGCCGCCGACGATTGCCAGGCAAAGGATACCCGATCCCTGGCTCGTATATTTTCCAAGGCCATACAGCGCCAGGCTGAAGATCGTCGGGAACATGATCGAGTTGAAGAGCCCGATCGACAGCACGGCCCACATGGCGACACGGCCGCCCGAGAAGACGGTGAGCAGCAGCAGCGCGATCACGACGACGGCGTTGAAGGCAAGCGCCTTGCCGTCATCGACGTAGCGCATCACGACCGCGCCGATGAAGCGGCCGATCATCGCGCCGCCCCAGAAATAGGCGACGTGGTGGGCCGCGTCCGCCTCAGAGAAGCCCGCGATGTCGGGCTGGCTCATGAAATTGACAAGGAAGCTGCCGATGCTGACTTCTGCGCCGACGTAGAGGAATATGCCGACCGCGCCAAGCACCAGATGGCGATACTGCCAGGCGGAGCCGCCGCCTGTAATAGGCTCGATGTCCGCGGCGTCTTCGACCAGCGGCAGCTTCAGCGCTGCGAAGAGGGCTGCGAGCAACAGGAACGCGATCGCCAGCAGCAAGTAGGGAAACCTGACCGCGCTCGCCTCTGTCAGCCTGATCGCATCGAGCTGTTCAGGCGTTGCACCGACAACGGCGGCTGTGGTGGCCGAGAGGATCAGCAGGGCGCCGAACATCGGAGCAAGTGTCGTGCCGAGCGAGTTGAAGGCCTGAGTGAGTGTCAGGCGGCTGGCAGCGGTATCCGGCGGGCCAAGCACGGTCACATAGGGATTGGCCGCGACCTGCAGGAGAGTGATGCCGCAGGCGAGAACGAACAACGCGGCAAGGAAGAGGGCGTAGACCCTGTACCCGGCCGCGGGAACGAAGAGCGCGCAGCCGATCGCGGCGATCACGAGGCCGAGCACGATGCCCCACTTGTAGCCGATCCGCTTGACCAGCCCGCCGGCAGGCAGCGAGGCGATGAAATAGGCGCCGAAGAAGCAGAACTGGATCAGCATCGACTGCGTGTAGTTCAGCTGGAAGACATTCTTCAGGTGCGGCACCAGGATGTCGTTCAGGCAGGTGATGAAGCCCCACATGAAAAACAGCGATGTCAGGGCCACAAGGGCAAACCCATAATTCGCGGCGGGGGAAGATGCGGACGAAGCCGGGCGTGTCGTCGCGGCGTTGTTGGTGATGATACCAGCCACTTTTTATACCTCTTTTTCTTGTTGGCGCCGGGTAATTTCCTTTGAAAGCCGTCGGGAGGACGGGCCGGCGGCGGCTCGGCGGGGCGCTACTTGGGAGGAAGCGTGCAGCAAGCCACAGGGCTGATATATGCCGCCGATCAGGATTTCGATAGTATTCAAACGATTTTTATTGTGCCTTGCGGTAAAAAATCTCGCGACTGCGAACGGCTGGCGGTTGGTGGAGGCATGCTTGGTGGAGGCATGGTGGTCTTCCGGCACGGGGTGCCGGGCGGCCATGCCGCGGAAATTGTCGACCCGGGTCTGGGGTCTGGGGTCTGGGGTCGGGGATCGGGGTCCGGGTCCGGGTTCACGGGTCCGGGGAGCGGATTTTGCGTAAGTTGCTGAATTTGCTCATCTGTCTCCGTGTTATCATCCCGCACCCTCATTCCGGTGCGCGTCACGGGAACCCAGTGCGCCCAAGTCCTTGGATGCGGGAGCTCATTCGTCCAACCATTCCTTTGACGAACACAGGAATGAGGAGGTGGCCGTACCAATCGAAAAATAGATTGCGCCCAAACCGCTGACTTTACTCTCATCCGCCCCAGAGCACGAGGTCTTCAGGACGAGCCGAACCTGGCTTCGGCGAGGTCCGCTTCGCGCACCAGCTTGCGCAGAACGTCGTCGGACAGCTTGCGCGACTTGCCGAGACGGAAGAATTCCGCTCGTTCCGCCTTGACGCCTGCAAGCCGAAGCTTGCGCTCGATTTCGTCGATGCGACGGGCGAGCTCCGCGTCGTCGCCGGTCTTGGAGCGGCCGTCGATGCGCTGGCGGTAGAACTCCATTAACCGCGCACCTGCTTCCACATAGATGTCGGCATCCGGGCGACCTTCGCCCATGTCGTGCTGCAGCGCCTCGATCGCGCGTATCGCTGCTTGCGCTCCCTTGACGCGTGCCTCGTCTTCCTCGCGCTGGTGCGATGGCTCCGGCGGTATCTGAAGATCCTTGAGAAGGATGGGCAGGCCTGCGCTTGCAACGACCAGCGAGACGATGATGACGCCGGCAGCGAGGAAAATCGCAAGGTCGCGTGCCGGAAAGGGCGAACCGTCCGACATGGTCAGCGGCAGGGTCAGGACACCCGCAAGCGTGATGGCGCCTCGCACGCCGGCAACCGAGGTGGCCGCGACCAGGCGCCACCCGGGCTTGTGCATGACCCGGCCGCTTTTGGCGGCGCGGTAGAGGGTGAAACGAAGCGAGACCCAGACCCAGGCAAACCGGAGGATGCCGAGTGCCAGATTGATGGCGACGACATAGGTGATCAGCCAGATCGGGTCGTGATGGCCCGTCTCCCGGACGATCCGCGCAGCACCGGATGCGATCTGCGGCAGTTGTTCGCCAAGCAGGACGAAGATGATGCCGTTCATGGCGAACTGCACCGTATCCCACACCGCGGCGCGGCGCACGCGGGTGACGGCGAGCGCGCGGCCGCTTTGCTCGCCATAGCTCATCGTGATCCCGGCCGCGACCGCAGCCAGGATGCCGGAGCATCCCAGATGCTCGGCGACGAGATAGGCGGCGAAGGGCATCAGAAGGCTGATGAGGATCTGCCCGCCCGTTTCCTCGCCGAGGCGGCGGGTGAAGAATCCCTTCACCCACACGATGATCCAGGTGAGCGCGACGCCGATCAGGATGCCGCCGGCGGCGACCCAGAAGAAGGCGCCGACCGCCTCGAAGAGCGAGAAGGTGCCGGTCAGCGCGGCGGCGACCGCAAAGCGCATGCAGACCAGACCGGATGCGTCGTTGAGGAGAGCTTCGCCTTCAAGGATGTGCATCAGGCGATTCGGAATGGGAACGCGGGCGGCAATGGCCGAGACAGCGATGGGGTCCGTCGGCGACACGACTGCGGCAAGCGCGAAGGCGACTGCCAGCGGCATGGACGGTATCAGCCAGTGGACCAGCAGGCCGACGCCGAGAACGGTAAAGACCACGAGGCCGAGCGCAAGCTCGAGGATGACACCCTTGTCGCGGAAGAGCCCTTCCTTGGGGATTCGCCAGCCGTCGAGAAAGAGAAGCGGCGGCAGGAAAAGGAGGA
This sequence comes from Rhizobium sp. P1_C7, assembly GCF_056406295.1. NCBI lineage: Bacteria > Pseudomonadati > Pseudomonadota > Alphaproteobacteria > Hyphomicrobiales > Rhizobiaceae > Rhizobium > Rhizobium sp. P1_C7. The sequence goes on along the minus strand of NZ_JBFUAL010000009.1, from coordinate 170,015 downwards.
AGAACAGGTCCGGATCAAGCGTGACGCCGAGATCCGCGACAGCGGTGATCGCTGCCCCTATCGCGATCTGCACGATGGGTTGCGGCACCGGTATCGGGGAGAGCCTTGTGAGTGTTCCGCTGACAACGACCGCAAAGAGCAGGAGCAACGAAACGCTGATGCTTTCCATGAATTGCCGATCCTCCGTCTTCGCGTCGATGGTTCGGTTTTGCGTCTTTTCGGAGGTCGGCGCAACCGCGCTGCATGGCCTTCACGGCAAAGCGGCTTGCCGCAAGGCTGCTTGCGCGAGGCCGACGAATGGCATCGCTGATGCCCTGGCGACGATGCTCCGCTCTCCCCAAAACACCGGGTTGGCGGCGGCAGTTTCGGCTCCCCCGGCGGAGCCTTGTATCAATCGCCCATCAAGCGGTCTGGACGTCGTCTGCGGTGTCGGCTGCTGGCGATGCGCCGTAGGTCGCCTGGTAGGCGCGGATCGCGGTTTGCATGTCGTCTAGAACCTGCGTCAGGATAGGATCGTCGGCGCTGGATGCACCGCCGGCGATACCGGACGGATCGGCCGAGAGGATTTCGTCGGAGGTGAGCTTGCCGTCGCCGTTTGCATCCAGCGAGGCGAGGATGCCCTTGGAGCCGTTGCTGTCATCGCCGCCGCTGCTGTCGTCGCCGGCGCTCGACTGCTGCATCTGCAGCATGATCGACAGTATGTCGGCGGCGATCTTCTGGGCGATCTTGGTGCCGTCGTCGCCGTCTTCCGATGTCGAGGGCTTGGTCGCGGTTGTGGTTGCGGCGGCGAGTTCGTCGGCGGATATGATGCCGTCGCCGTTCTTGTCGAGGCTGGAAAGGGAGGTCTGGTACTGGCTGGACGCGCTGCCCAGGGAGGAAACACTGGTCACTCGAAGCTCCTTTGCGAGTTCATCGTGAGATCCGCCGTTCATGGGCGGACGCAAAGCAGCTAGGACAAATCGCGCAGCCGGTCAAAAGGCGAAAGTCGTGATGAACTTCAGCCGATTGACGGGCGTGGCCGATAAGGATTAACCTTTCGTTTACGCTTTTTACGTCCTTGAAATTGTTAGGGTCTTGCGCTGGTGATTTGGTCGGCGCGACACTTCGTGCCGGGCCTTTCAGGCCCTTTTTTGGCGCTCGGCCGGCAACACGCCGCTCGAGGCGTCGACCGCCCCTGCGACATTTCGACCGCACCGGCTTTCCGGTCACGTGCGTCCGCCAGATCAACTGGCGGCGCGAATATGCCCGCCGGTCCCGGGCGGCCACTCCGACCCCATGCTAGATATCGATCGCGTCGGACGAATTGCGCGTCGCCAGGATCTTGTCGATCCGCATTCCGTCCATATCCAGCACTTCAAACTTCCAGCCGTCGAACTCGAAGGTCTCGCCAGCCTGCGGGATGTGCTGGAGCACGTGCAGCGCGAACCCCGCGAGCGTGTGGAAATCCGCATCCGGCCTGTCTCGCAGGCCCAGCCTCTCGAATGCGTCGAATGCCGGCATCATGGCATCGATCAGCAGCGAGCCGTCTTCCCTGATCACGATTTCCGGGTCTTCGCCATATCCAGGGAGGTCTCCGGCAATGGCTTCGAGCAGGTCGGTCTGGGTGACGATGCCTTCGAGGCTGCCATACTCGTCGATCACGATGGCAAGCCTGACCGGCGAGGCCTTGAAGCTGTCGATCACCCTGACAACCGACGTCCCCTCGTGCAGCACCAGCGGTTGCCTGATCACCTCCATCGGCTTGACCTTGCCGCCGTCCAGCACCTGGTCGAGCAGGTCTTTTTTCAGCACCATGCCGATCGGTTCGTCGATCGAGCCGTGGCCCACGAGAAGCTGCTCGTGGCTGCACTCGCGGATCGTCTTTAGAATATCGGCCTCGCTGTCATCTGCGTCGATCCATTCCACATCGAGCCTGGGCGTCATGATGTCCGAAATCGGTCTTTCGCCGATATTGAAGACACGCTCGACCAGCTGCTGCTGCACCTGATTGAGAAGACCGGCCTCCTGGCTTTCCGCCACCAAGAGCTTCAGCTCCTGCGGCGAGTGAAACGAGGATTCACCGGTGCCGGGATGCAGGCCGAAGGCGCGAAGCACCAGGTTGCCCATGCCGTTGAGCGCAGAGATTGCCGGCTTGAAGACGATCAGGAACAAACGGAGCGGGCGGACGACCGCAAGCGAGGTTCCCTCGCTGCGCTGAAGCGCAAGGCTCTTCGGGGCGAGCTCTCCAAGCACGATATGCAGCGAGGTGATGATGACGAAGGCTATCACGACCGCGATGGTGTGCGAGCCGGCCGTCGCCCATTGGCCGGGAAGCCAGGCCAGCAGCGGCTCGATCAGGTGAGCAAGGGCAGGCTCGCCGACCCAGCCGAGCGCCAGCGAGGATATCGTGATGCCGAGCTGCGTGGCGGCGAGATTTGCGTCGAGATTATCCACCGCCCGTTGAAGCGCCGTGGCGTTCATACGCCCTGCGGCAACCAGTTCGGTGACGCGGCTGCGTCTGACTGAAACCAAGGCGAACTCGGCGGCGACGAAAAAGCCATTGGCGGCTACGAGAAGAAAGACAGCGAGAATCCCTGCATAATCGAGAATACTGCCGTTCTGGCCTGACATGCGATGATAACCCCGGCTATTGAGAAGGGAGCCAGCCTAGCATGGAGAAAATCAATGTGGCAGGGGCGAACTTGTCGTCGGTTCGCGCCAGCGGTGGATTCTGCCTCAATTTCTCTTCCTGAGTGTACCGCTGGCGCACGACCGATGCCAGGATCAGATCAATCGCCGTGGGTCTCGTGGAAATCGGCCTGGCCGCGCTTCCAGTAGCCTGCTGCCTTGATCCAGGCTTTCGGATGCCGGCGCTCATCCACCATGACGGCGCGCAGGCGCTTGGCGACGACGGTTTCGCAGGCGATCCAGACATAGCCGTCGCCTTTCGGTAGCGGGATGTCGCGCAGTGCCCCGTCGAGCGCATCCGTGGTGCCGGCCGGGCAAGCGCCGCGATGCAGCCAGAGGATGGAAAGCGCGGCCCTGCTGGCGAGCGTCAGTTCCTCTTCGGGGCCCGCAACTTCCACGACGACCAGTGCGCGGGCGCCGGCCGGCAGTTCTTCCAGCCGGCGTGCGATGGCAGGCAGGGCGGTCTCGTCGCCGGCGAGCAGATACCAGTCGAAGTCCGTGGCAACCACGAAGGAGCCGCGCGGGCCGCCGACGCCGAGCTTGTCGCCGGGCTTTGCGCGCAGCGCCCATTCGGTCGCGGGGCCGGCATCATGCAGCGCGAAATCCAGATCGAGTTCGGCCGCGACCGGGTCGAAACGCCGGGGCGTATAGTCGCGCAGTGCCGGCCGGTTTGCCGGATCGATCATCGGCTTGCCGTCGGCGCCGATCTCCGGAAAGGCGGGCTCCTCTCCGGGGCGCGGAATGAGTATCTTGACGTGATCGTCATGGCCGAGGCTGGTGAAGCCCTCAAGGTCTGCTCCGGTCAGTGTGACCCGGAGCATCTGCGGCGAAAGCTGCGTGACGCGGCTGACCGTCAGCAGACGCCGCTTGAGCTCGTGGCGGACGCGTTCGATCAGGTGGCGGTTGTCAGAGGGGTTCGGGGTCGTGTGTGCCGTCATCAAAAGTTCCTTCGTTCGGAACCCGGGATACGCGTAACGCAGGCATGCCGCGCCGCTCGTACCCCGTGGTCCGGGTTCGATCAGCGCGTTGATTGACGTTAACGCTTACGTGCAGCGCCGAAGACGCGGCAGATGCTTCGTGTCTAACGGCCACCCGGCGGCTTGGCAAGGATAAAACATGATTTTTAAATGAAGGTTTTGTAATGCTTGTCATGCCTGTCCGCGTGCCACAGTTCTGAAGAACGGTTGGCGAAAACGCCGCGGCGCTCTGGATATCGCGTCCCGGCCAGGCAAGGAGGTCATGATGCCGATCAGCGTCGTAAAGCTGGGGACGCCGCGGCTTGAGGACGAAGGTGTCAGGATCGGCACCGTCCGCCGGCCGCCGCGCGGGGTGCCGAAGGAGGAGTTTTCCAGCCGCAACTACTACGATGTCTGGCTGCCGATCCTGGCGCCGAGCCAGGGCCTGGTCACGGAAGCAAAATCAGCCGTCACCGAAGCCGACTGGAACCGCTTCGTCAGCGCCTATACGAAGGAAATGAAGGCGTCTGACGCAAGCCATGTACTCGATCTGCTGGCAACCCTTTCCCATGCCAGCGCATTTTCTGTCGGCTGCTATTGCGACGACGAGAGCCGCTGCCACCGGAGTGTCCTTCGGCGCCTGCTTTGGGAAAGAGGGGCGCAGTTCAGGGCCGTGGCCTGCATCTAGCCGCGCGCCTGCTCTTGCCCATCCATGCGATTTCTGCCTTTCTTGAAAAGAGGACATCAGCCGGAAATCGAAGCCATGCCGGAGCCGGATCCAGAGGAGAAGATCGACGCGACCTTCCGCAACGGCTCGCTGACGGCGGCCGGCATCATCCTCGGTTTTTCCCTGAGTTTCATCAGCCGGTGGGTCTCCAACCCGAACGACTGGAGCCGCATCGACATCCTGCCGATGCTGTGCCTCACCATCGGCATCGCCGTCCAGGTGAAGGTGTTCGCCGACCTCCTGGCGCGGGACTCGCTGATTGCAGCAAAGTACGACCGCTCGAGGCGGCTGTTCCTGATCGGGCTGGGGATCGTTGCGGCCGGGATCGGGCTGGCCTTGGTGAACGATATATTGGGGTTGGGGTCGATGCCGATCCTGGGGTGAGGGGCTGCTGCCGACCAATTGCCTCAACCATCCGGTAGAGCCGCCCATCAGTCGACGAAATTGAGCGGACGCCACGCCCGCTCAATCTATTCGTCCATCAGATCACGTTCCAATGATCTTGTTGCAGGCAAGCGCAATGCCCGGATTGCTCAGGATGGCAATCACCAGCGACATGCAGATCATCGATAGTGAGTAGCGCTTCATGTGCATCCTCCCGTTCCAGCCCGCGAACGCGCGGAAAGGCCAGTATGCGGGAGGCGGCAGGGGATGCGAAGTCACGAATGGGTGAAGGCGCCCGTTGGCATTCGTGGTGGCCGCAAACGCGAGCTGCGTTAGGAAACCCTCTCCACAAACCCGTCCAGCACGCGCTTCTGACCGGCCCGGTCGAATTCGATCGTCAGCTTGTTGCCTTCGATGCCGGTGATGTTGCCGTTGCCGAACTTGAGGTGGAAGACGCGGTCGCCGGTCTTGAATTTCGACGGTTCCGATGTGGTGGACTTGGCCACCAGTTCGCCGTCTATGGTGCGGGTCTTCGGGCCGCTTTCGCCGTAGCCGATGCGCTCGACGGAATGGCCGGAGCGTGAACCCCAGTTGTCGCGCGTGGCGTCGTTGCGGTTTTGCTGGGCGCGTTTCCAGCCGGGGGTGGAATAGGAGTTGGCGAAAGGTTCGGCCTTGTCGAAACGGGACTGGCCGTAGCCACCGCGGCCGTAGCCACCGTAGCTCTGCTCGACTTCGGCGACCTCGACATGGGTGTCCGGCAATTCGTCGAGGAAGCGCGACGGGATCGTCGATTGCCAAAGGCCGTGGATGCGGCGGTTGGAGACGAACCAGATGTGGCAGCGGCGCTTGGCGCGGGTGAGGCCGACATAGGCGAGGCGGCGTTCTTCCTCCAGCCCGGCGCGGCCGGTTTCATCCAGCGAGCGCTGGTGCGGGAAGAGGCCCTCTTCCCAGCCGGGCAGGAAGACGGTGTCGAATTCCAGGCCCTTGGCGGAGTGCAGCGTCATGATCGAGACGGCGTCGAGGTTTTCGTTCTGCTCGGCGTCCATGACCAGCGAGACGTGCTCGAGAAAGCCGCGCATCGACTCGAAGCTCTCCATCGAGCGGATCAGTTCCTTCAGGTTGTCGAGGCGCGTCGGGGCGTCGGCGGACTTGTCGTTCTTCCACATGTCGGTGTAGCCCGACTCTTCGAGGATCTGCCCGGCAAGCTCGGTATGTGGTGTATTTTCAAGCCTTTCCTGCCATCGGCGGAAAGATTGAATCACGTCGAAAAGGGCCTTGCGCGCCTTCGGCTTCAGCTCGTCGGTCTCGATCATGTCGGCGGCGGCTGCCAGCATCGGGATGTCGCGGGCGCGGGCATAGTCGTGCAGCGCGCGAACAGTGGTGTCGCCGAGGCCGCGCTTCGGGGTGTTGACGATGCGCTCGAAGGCGAGGTCGTCGGCTGGCTGGGCGACAAGGCGGAAATAGGCCATGGCATCGCGGATCTCGAGACGCTCGTAGAAGCGCGGGCCGCCGATGACGCGGTAGTTGAGGCCGAGGGTGACGAAGCGGTCTTCGAATTCGCGCATCTGGAAGGAGGCGCGCACCAGGATCGCCATGTCGTTCAGGGCATGAGGCTCGCCCGAGGCGCCGCGCTGGAGCTGTTCGATCTCCTCGCCGATGGCGCGCGCTTCCTCTTCCGAGTCCCAGGACGCGTGGACCTGCACCTTGGCGTCTTCGGGGTTGCTGCGGTCCGTGAAGAGCGTCTTGCCGAGTCGGCCCTCGTTGTGGGCAATGAGGTGGGCGGCGGCACCGAGGATATGTTCGGTCGAGCGGTAGTTGCGCTCGAGCTTGATCACCTTGGCGCCGGGGAAATCCTTTTCGAAGCGCAGGATGTTGTCCACCTCGGCGCCGCGCCAGCCATAGATCGACTGATCGTCATCGCCGACGCAGCAGACGTTCTGCGGCTCGCCCTTCGGGCGCTGGGCGAGTAGCCTCAGCCACATGTACTGGGCGGTGTTGGTGTCCTGGTACTCGTCGACGAGGATATAACGGAAGCGGCCGTGATATTCCTTGAGGAGATCGGGGTTCTTCCGAAAGATAGCGATCGGATGCATCAGGAGATCACCGAAATCGCAGGCGTTGAGCGTCGAAAGGCGTTGTTGGTAGGCAAGATAGAGTTCGCGGCCCTTGCCGTTGGCAAATGCGCGGGCGTCGCCTTCCGGGATATCGGCCGGGCCGAGGCCCTTGTTCTTCCAGGTGTCGATCATGCCGGCGAACTGCTTGGCCGGCCAGCGCTTGTCGTCCAGCCCCTCGGCCTGGATCAGCTGCTTGACGAGGCGCACGACGTCGTCGGTGTCGAGGATGGTGAAATCGGAGCGCAGGTTGACCAGTTCGGCGTGACGGCGCAGCAGCTTGACGCCGATCGAGTGGAAGGTGCCGAGCCAGGGCATGCCTTCGACCGCGCCGCCAACGAGCACGGCGATGCGCTCCTTCATCTCGCGGGCGGCCTTGTTGGTGAAGGTCACGGCGAGGATCTGCGAGGGGAAGGCACGGTTGGTGTTGAGGATATGGGCAATTCGGGTGGTGAGCACGCGCGTCTTTCCTGTGCCTGCACCCGCGAGCACGAGGACGGGGCCTTCCAGCGTTTCGACCGCGTCGGTCTGCTCGGGGTTCAGGCCCGAGAGGTAATCCGGACGATTGCCGCCGCTACGGGCGGCCATGGCGCGGGCGGCGAGCCCTCCTGTGGCGGGAGCTGAGGGGGCCTGCGGCTTGCGCGGCGCTTCGCCCGGCTCGTCATCGAAGAAGGGCATATCGTCGAAACTGTTGCTCATGGCGCGTAATGTAGTGATTCGGGATGGAAAGACCAGAAAAGATGTTCTGCTTTCATTCCCTGAAGGCCACTGTCCTCAGGCAGTTTTCGATGCGGGTGCCGAAAGCGCCAGGCTGAGCGAGGCTAGCGCTTCCAGCGGCGAAAGCGCGACACACCAGACGCCGGCGGCGGTATAGAGCAGGGCGGCCACGCCGCAACCAGGCCCGAAGGCCGCAACGGCAATCGCCATCCGTCCAAGGCGGGGACGAAGCGGGGCGCCGGTTTCGGCCGATGTGCCATGCGCGAGATCGGCCAGGTCGAGCATGATCTGCGTGGTCGCGCCGGTATCGGCATGCTCGGCGGGCGCGGATGGCATATGCAGATGCGCCGCATTCTGGACCGCCATGGCGATGACGGGCAGCATGCCTGTGAGCGCCAGGGGCAGACCGTCCGGGTCGGTGAAGGGCGCCGGCCAAGATGGCGCAGAAGAAGGCGACTATGAAGGCGAGAAGGATCTTCAAGCCGTTGTCGTCAGTCAAGGGCAGCCTGCGTGTGGGCATAACGCGGCACGAAAATCGTCAGGCAGAAGACCGGCAGGGCCATCAGCCTTGAAATGGTGCCCGACGTGTTGTGGGCGCGTGCTGCGCCGAGCGTCACGACGTTGCCGGTGACATGGGCGGTGACATGGGCGGTGACATGGGCGGTGAAGACCGAGCGCGAGAAAGCCTAGCAGGACGGGAAGGGCGGGGCGCATCCTCTGACTTTTTGCGGAAGCGGCGTTGAGGAGACCCCGGCCCCGTCGGCCGGGGTCCAGCCCGCAATCAGCCCTTGATGAAGGCAAGAACGTCGGCGTTGAAGCGTTCCGGCTCCACCTGGGCAAGGCCGTGGCTGCTGCCTTCGTAGACCTTCAGGATGGCGCCCTTGACGATCTTCGAACTCTTGTGTGCTGCAGCAACGATCGGCACGATCTGGTCGTCGGAGCCGTGGATGAAGAGGGTCGGCTTGTCGATCTTCCTCAGGTCCTCGGTGTAGTCGACCTCGGAGAATTCGCGGATGCAGTCATATTCGCCCTTGATGCCGCCGGCCATGCCCATCAACCAGAAGCTCTCGCGCAAGCCTTCGTTGATCTTGGCGCCGTCTCGGTTGAAGCCGTAGAATGGCATGGTCAGGTCGAGGAAGAACTGGGAGCGGTCGAGCGCCGTGCCCTTGCGGATGCCGTCGAAGACTTCGAGCGGCAGGCCTTCGGGGTTGGCGTCGGTCTTCAGCATCAGTGGCGGGACGGCTCCGACCAGCACGACCTTGGCGACACGCTTGGTGCCGTGGCGGCCGAGATAGTGAGCCACTTCGCCGCCGCCGGTGGAGTGCCCGATCAGGATCAGGTCCTTGAGGTCGAGCTTTTCAATCAGCTCCGCCAGATCGTCGGCGTACTGATCCATGTGGTTGCCTTCCCAGGTCTGGGAGGACTTGCCGTGGCTGCGGCGGTCATGGGCGATGACGCGGTAGCCGTTCTGGCCGAAGAACAGCATCTGTGCTTCCCAGGCGTCGCCCGCAAGCGGCCAGCCGTGAGAGAAGAGGATCGGCTGGCCGGTGCCCCAGTCCGTGTAGAAGATCCTGGTTCCGTCCCTGGTCGTTATTTTCGGCATGGGTATCATCCTCTTCGGGGTTGATGAAAGGCTGCCGTTTCGGCGGTGCTCGCCCGCGGTTCTAGCAGCGGCAGAAAACATCGTAATGACAGGAAACAAAAGCGTTATTTGACGTAGGTCGCGAAATTTTCCAGACAATGGTTGGGATGCCTTTCGCAAGGTACGGACCGGTCACTCAGTATTGATATTACAATTCGGTAATGAGGGGCCAATTTGCTTGCCGGTGACCCGCAAAGCGGCAATATTGTCGCAGATGCGCGGCAAATTGCCTCGCATGCGCCTCTTTCGATCGACCCTGGACAACCTCGTGTCCCTCCGGAGACGTCAATGCCTTTTTGGAAGCAGTTCGCTCTTTGCCTCGCCATCATCGTGGCCGGTTTCGCCGGATGGATCTTCCTTGTGCCCGGTGCCGGCGATACGTTGCGCAGCGCCGGGGTTCCGGACAATCTCCTTCCTGCCGTCGCGGCACCCGGAAAAGCGTCCGGTGCAGCCGAGCAGGGGACCGGGCAACGTCGCGGAGCGGGAGGCAACGGGGCTGTTTTGATCGCAACGCAAGCTGTCGTTCGCGGCATCGTCAACGACCAGCTGAGTGCGATCGGCACCGGCGACGCCATTCGATCTGTCGCTGTCACGCCGCAGGCGAGCGGCACGGTGCGGGAAATCCTGATCAAGTCCGGCGACAAGATAACCAAGGGGCAGGTTCTTGCGAAGCTCGACAGCGAAGAGCAGGTGATCGCAAAGGGGCAGGCGGAGGTTACGCTGAAGAGCGCGGTGGAAAAGTCCAGCCTCTATCACAATATCAAGTCCAGCGTTTCTCGCATGGACGTGTTCGACGCGGAGATCACCGAGCAAGGGGCGAGGCTGCAATTGCAGGCGGCCGAACTCAATCTTGAACGCCGCAACGTCGTTGCCCCTATCGATGGCATCGTCGGGATCATCCCGGTGAATATCGGTGACAACGTCGCGATCACCACCCCCATTGCAACGCTTGACGACCGGACGGAAATCCTCGTTGATTTTTGGGTGCCGGAGCGGTTTGCCAACACGATTTCGGTGGGCCAGCCGGTTGAAGCAACGTCGGTTGCGCTGCCCGGCCGTGGATTTTCCGGCGCCGTCGATGCGATCGACAATCGCATCGATGCAGCGAGCCGGACGCTGCGCGTGCGTGCGCGCATCGACAACGCATCGGACGAATTGCGCGCCGGCATGTCCTTCAACGTCGGGATGAAGTTTGCCGGAAACCAGTATCCGGCGGTCTATCCGCTTTCGGTGCAGTGGGATTCGCAAGGCGCCTTTGTCTGGCGCGTCGAGGACCAGCGGTCGAAAAAAGTCCGCGTCAGCATCGTTCAGCGCAATCCGGACTTCATTCTGGTCACGGCCGATCTGAAGGACGGCGACGCAATCGTCACCGAAGGGCTGCAGCGCGTTCGCGAGGGCGGACCGGTACGCGTCGCCGATCAGGTCGCGTCCAGCGGGGAGCTCACCCAATGAACGTCGACGACATGGACGGGAAGCCGGCCTCGGGCAAACAGAGCTTCACCGCCCTTTTCGTGCGCCGGCCAATTCTGGCCCTGGTCTTCAACACGTTGATGATCGTCGCCGGACTTGCCGCCTATGTCGGTATCGAGGTTCGTGAGCTGCCGGATGTCGATCGGCCCGTCGTGACCGTTCGAACGACCTTCGATGGGGCCTCTCCGCAGACGATCGACCAGGAGCTGACGAAGGTGATCGAGGGCGCCGTCGCGCGCGTCAGCGGCCTGAAGTCGATCTCCTCGAGCTCGCAGTTCGGCCAGAGCAGGGTGACGCTGGAATTTTCGGATTCCATCGACCTTGCCGTTGCCGCCAACGACGTGCGCGATGCGATCGGTCGCATAACGGACAGATTGCCTGAAGACGCGGACGCGCCGCAGATCGTCAAGGCGGATTCCGATTCCCAACCGATCATGCGTCTTGCCGTCACGTCAACGACGCTCGACATGGACGACCTTACCCTCCTGGTGGAGAACGAAGTGATCGACCGGTTGGCGTCCGTCGACGGGGTTGCCGACGTCGAGACCTACGGCGATCAGGAGAAGGTTTTCCGCGTCGACGTCAATCAGAGCGAACTCGCGAGCCGCGGCCTGACGGTCGGCGACCTCATCAAAGCGCTGTCGAGTGCCGCACTCGATGTGCCGGCCGGATCGCTAAAGAGCCCGACGCAGACGATCGTCGTCCGCGCCATGGCGAGCCTTCAGACGCCCGAGGATTTCGCCAATGTCATCCTGCAGAACAGGGTACGGCTCGGCGATGTGGCCAACGTCACGCTTGGGCCGCGCGACGGGCAGACCGCGCTGCGCTCCAACGGCGTTCCCGGCATCGGTCTCGGGATCATCCGCCAGGCGCAATCAAACACGCTCAACATCTCCAACGGCATCAAGGACGCCGTTCATCAGCTGTCAAAGACGCTGCCGAAAGGCACCCGGATTGCCATCACCAGCGATGACGCCGCTTTCATCCAGGGGGCCATCCACGAGGTCGTGCTGGCGCTCATCCTCGCCGCCGTCATCGTCACTGCGGTCATCTATCTGTTCCTGCGGGACTGGCGCGCCACGATCATTCCGGCGGTCAGCATGCCCGTGGCGCTGATCGGCACGCTGGCGGCGATCTACATGGTCGGTTTTTCGATCAACATCCTGACATTGCTGGCCATCGTGCTGGCGACGGGTCTGGTCGTCGACGATGCGATCGTCGTTCTCGAAAACATCGTTCGCCGCCGCAGCGAGGGCATGGGGCCGCGTGCGGCCGCCGTTCTCGGTACGCGCGAAGTGTTCTTTGCCGTCATTGCCACGACTGCGACGCTTGCCGCCGTGTTCATTCCGCTTTCGTTCCTGCCGGGGCAGGTCGGCGGATTGTTCCGGGAGTTCGGTTTCGTTCTAGCCTTCTCGGTCGGGCTTTCCTCCATCGTCGCGCTGACGCTTTGTCCCATGCTGGCGTCGCGCATGCTAACCAGAGAGATGCTTGAAGATCACGGTATTCTCGGACGGTTCGGCGATGCCTTCGCCCGGGCGTACAAGTCGGGTTTGCGTGCCTGCCTGAACGCACCGTTCGTCGTCGTTGTGTTTTCGCTGATGTTTGCCGCCGCCGCCGTCCTGGCGTTTTCGACGGTCAAGAGCGAGCTGACACCGGCGGAAGACCGGGCGATGGTGATGATGCGACTGACCACGCCGCAGGGATCGAGCCTCGAGTATACCCGCGACAAGCTTCAGTTGGTCGAGGAATACCTGCAGCCGCTGGTCAATAGCGGAGATATCCGGAACATCTTTTCGATCTCGGGCCAGGGCGGACAGGCCAATAGCGGTTTCATGGTCCTGACGCTCGCCCCGTGGGGCGACAGGCACCGCACGCAATCGGAGATCGTTGCCGACATCAATCAGGCTGCCGGAAAGGTGCCGGCGCTGCGTGGCAATGCGATACAGTCGAACAGCCTGCGCATCCGCGGTGCGGGCAGCGGCGTGCAGATGGCGTTGATCGGCAACAATCACGAGGCCTTGACCGCCGCCGCAGCGCAGCTGGTACAGGCGCTCGATGCCACCGGGCACTACGACACGCCGCGGCTGACGAACGAACCGTCGCAGGCCCAGGTGTCGGTCACGATCGATCGCGAACGTGCTTCCGATCTCGGCATCGACATAACTGGTCTTTCCATGGCCATGCAGTCGTTGCTTGAGGGCCGCTCCGTCGTCGATGTGTTCGTGAAGGGCGAAGCCTATCCTGTTCTCCTGACGTCAAGCACCCGGCCGCTGGACGATCCGACCGATCTCGAGAACGTTTTCCTGAAGACCGGGGACGGCAAGATCGTACCGATGTCGGTGATCGCCTCGCTGGTCGAGAGCTCGGTCGCGCCGGAACTCAATCGAGAACAGCAGCTCGCATCGGTGGCGATAACCGCGGGTCTCAGGAACGGCATGTCGCTCGGCAATGCCGTGAACGAGGTGACGCGACTCGCGCAGCCGCTCATGCCACCCGGCGCACGTCTGCTGCCGCTTGCCGAAGCCGCGACGCTGGAAGAGAATTCGAGCGGCATGGCGCTCACCTTCGGCTTCGCCATCGTCATCATCTTCCTGGTGCTGGCGGCGCAGTTCGAAAGCGTTCTCTCCTCGGTGATCATCATGTCGACGGTGCCGCTCGGTCTTGCCTGCGCGATTTTCGCGCTGGTCATCACGGGATCCAGTCTCAATATCTATAGCCAGATCGGGCTCGTGCTCCTCGTCGGCGTCATGGCGAAGAATGGCATTCTCATCGTCGAGTTCGCCAATCAGCTGCGCGACCGCGGTGTGGACGTCCGCACATCGATCGAGAGAGCCTGCGCGTTGCGCCTGCGCCCCGTCATGATGACGATGATCGCAACCATTCTTGGGGGCGTTCCCTTGGTTTTCGCTCACGGCGCGGGCGCCGAGGCCCGCGTGGCGCTCGGTTGGGTGATCGTCGGCGGTCTCGGATTCGCAACGCTGGTGACGCTCTTCATCACGCCCGTCGCCTATCTGCTGGTTGCCCGCTTCGCCAAGCCTCATGCGCACGAAGAGGCGCGCCTGCACGAGGAGATGGCCCATGCATCCCGGCCGCGCCCTGTCACCAAACCGGGCCGCCTGGAAGCTGCCGAGTGAATGGTTAAGGGGTGCGCAGACAGTTCGCTTGGTTTATGAGCGTTTGGCAGACGGGATAAATAATATCTGACCCTTAGCTGTTTTTTAAGTATGCTCGGTAATCATAAACAGTAGAAACCGAAAGGATCCTCCAGCGTGTAGGAGGGCCGCCCGGCGCTTTTGTTTGGCGCTCCCGGACATGAACGTCCGTGGTTCCGGTTCATTTGTATCAGTTGCGTATTGTTGTGTTCGGAGTCTAGTTTCCGTGAGTATTTATCGGCGCACCTCAGTGGATGCCGCGCTTTATGTATTGCGTGACATCGGTCGTAGTATGACACAGACCCAGAGGCAGGTTTCGACCGGTCTCAGGGTGGAAAAGGCGTCCGACAACGGCGCCTATTGGGCGATCAGTTCCATGCTGAAGTCCGACCGGGCTGCCCAGTCGGCAGTTCGCGATGCGCTCGGCCTGGCGGCCGCGACCATGGATACCGCCAACGCCGCAATCGACAGCTCCATCGATCTCGTCAGCCAGATCAAGGCAAAGCTTGTTGCCGCCACCGAATCCGGCGTCGACAAGGACAAGGTCAACGACGATATCACCCAGCTGAAAGCTCAGCTGCGCTCGGTCTCCCAATCGGCGACATTCAATTCGGACAATTGGGTCGCGATCGACGATGCAGACGATCCGTCCAAACCCAGGCAGATCCCCGCGTCGTTCACCCGGTATTCCGACGGGACCGTCTCGGTCGGAACGCTGAGCTATGAGGTCGATCTGGCACCTGTCGGGTCAACGTCATCAAAGGACGCGCGATATCTGGTCGATGATCGAACGACAGGATCGGGCGAATACGGAGTGCTCACGTCGCAGTTTTTTTCGACGGAAGCCGGCGCCTCCCAGAATTACGTCATGTTGAAGAGCGCGGGCAATACGGCCGGGCAAGTCGAGATCGGCGTATCCGCAAGCACGACGATGAGCCAAGTCAACGAAATGATCGCCGTGGTCGACAAGATGCTCGGCCAAATGACCACGGTCGGGGCGTCCTTCGGGGCGCTCGAGAAGCGTATCACTCTCCAGAACGATTTCGCGCAATCTCTCGACGATTCCTATTCGCGCGGCATCAGCCGGCTGATAGATGCCGACATGGAAGAGCGGTCGAGCCGGCTGACGGCGCTGCAGACCCAGCAGCAGCTCGCTCTCCAGTCATCGAACATCGCCAACGCCACATACGATACCGTCCGGCAGCTTTTCCAAAAACTCTGAAAGCCGTTCGTTCGTTTGGGAACGCCGCCAGCCATTCCGCAGGCGGCGTTGCACCGTGAGGTGTGTAACATATTTGCGATTGCCAACCTCTGCGGCTGTGCAATTGGCCGAATATCCAGTATCGAAGGCAACCGCTTCATCTTGTTGCCGCATTCCTTAATACTGCTCGCATCACCATTCGAACTGGAGATACGCCTATCCATGATCAAGAAATTCATACTTCTGGCCGTTGCCGCCACCTACCTTAGCGCCTGCACGACGACCGACCCCTATACGGGCCAGCAGAAGATGTCGAACACCTCCGGTGGCGCGATGCTTGGTGCCGGCGTAGGTGCACTGGCCGGCCTTGCTGTCGGCGGCTCGCCGGTTGGCCGACGCAATGCGGCGCTGATCGGTGCCGGTGTCGGCGCGCTCGCAGGCGGCGCGATCGGCAACTACATGGACCAGCAGGAATCCGAACTGCGTGCACAACTCCAGGGCACGGGTATCTCTGTTACGCGAAATGGCGACAACATCATCCTCAATATGCCGTCCAACATCACCTTCGACGTCGACCAGGACGCGGTGAAGTCCGGTTTCTATCCGACGCTGAACTCCGTCGCGATCGTTCTGCGCAAGTTCAACCGCACGCTGATCGACGTCAACGGCCATACCGATTCCACCGGCAGCCTGCAGCACAACCAGGATCTGTCGCAGCGTCGCGCCATGTCGGTCGCCGACTATCTCGGCACGCAGGGCGTCGATCCGCGCCGCGTTTCGTCCGTCGGCTTCGGCCCGTCGCAGCCGATTGCTTCCAACTCAACGGAAGCCGGTCGGGCGCAGAACCGCCGCGTCGAAATCCAGATCGCTCCGGTCACGCAGAGCTGATCTCCCCTGGATCAATAGAACGGCCGGGTCATTCCCGGCCGTTTTTCGTCATTGGTGCATTGTCGCGCCCTTGGTGATCTTGTCGACGATCTTCTTTTCCGCCCTGATGGCGATGCCGACGACCTTTGCGTCCTCAGGCGCATACTCGGCAAAAACGGCTCGATTGGCGCAGTCGTGGCCGGTCGCGAACATCTCTTCGATAAACAGGGACGAGGTGACGCCACGCTCCAGCGAACGGCGGTGGATCGTCGATATCGCCTCGTCTTCGGCCGCAAGGACGATGATCGGCTGGATGGAGAGCGGATTGTAGAGATTGCCGGTGCGATCCCTATAGGCTTCCCCTAACATCTCCGGGTGCTGCCCGGCGATGCCGCTCATCAGGAAGGCGGTAACATTCAGCTTCTGCCAGGACTGAAGATTGTTTCGCAGGACGATCGCAATTTTGGTATCAAACATGGCCCAGTCTCTTTCATGCGGGTTTGAAGTCGCGTTGAGCCAGGATCTAAACAGCCACGCTTTCGAAGGTCTTGAACGTTTGTGCGCAGAGCGCAGCGCAGATGGGATCACGACTGCGCCTGCCTTCCCCGGCATCGAGCGCATCGAAGCTCAATTCGCGGGCAATGCCTTCGAGCCGCACCGCCACGACACCTATGCGCTCGGCGTGACGATCAAGGGCGTGCAGGCTTTTTCCTACCGCGGCGAACGGCGTTTCAGCATGCCGGGGCAGGTGATCGTGCTGCATCCCGACGAGGAGCATGACGGCGGTGCCGGAACCGATGACGGGCTGCAGTACCGGATGCTCTATCTGGAGCCATCGCTGGTGGTCGAATGCCTCGAAACCCAGCGGATCGGGCTGCCCTTCGTCGATGAGCCGGTCATCGGGGATCCCTGGCTGGCAGGCACGCTGCTGGCAGCGCTCGGCGAACTGGACCGTGAACTCGATGAACTCTTCGTGGATGATTTTATAACAAGGATCGCCGGCGGCCTGGCGGGACACTCCCACACGCCGGAGCGGCCTCTCGGCAATGTGGCGTGGCGCAGGGCACGGTTGGCGCGGGAATACCTTGAGGCGAACGCCACCAGGACGGTTCGTTCCGGCGAACTCGAAGCGGTGACGGGTCTCGACCGCTTTGCGCTGGCGCGGCACTTCCGGGCGGCCTTTGCGACCAGCCCGCACCGCTATCTCCTGATGCGGCGCTTGCAGCGGGCGCGGGCGATGATCGGCATGGGCGAAGGACTGGCTGAGGTGGCTGTGGCGACCGGTTTTGCCGACCAGAGCCATCTCAGTCGCCACTTCAAGAAGGCCTACGGCATGACGCCCGGCCAATGGGCGGGCCTCAGGCGGGATTTTCCGCCAGGCCCGAGCGCCGGGCGATGAAACGGGCGAGCATCGGCCCGGTCAGCAGGATCACCAGAAAACGGCCAGTCTGCATGGCCATGACGAAGGGCACGTCGACATCGCTGGACGCGGCGATGATCGCCACGGAATCGGCGCCGCCGGGGCTGGTGGCGAGGTAGGCCGTCAACGGATCGATGCCTGCGAACGTGTGCAGGGAAAAGGCCATTAAGCCGCATAGCGACATCAGAAGGAGGATGGAGCCTGTGACGCGGGGCAGGGCACGTGCAGCGTGCAAGATGATACTGCGGGTGAAGCGCAGGCCGATGTTCCAGCCGATCAGGGCGTAGCTGATCGCCAACAGCCACATGGGCAGTTCGATCCTCAGGAGACCGAGGCCCTGCAGCAGCGAGCCTGAGACCAGCGCAACGATGATGGTGCCGCCCGGAATGCGAAAGCGAGCCGCTGTGTAGGCAGCCAGGCAGGTCAGTGCGACCGTTGCGCCAAGGGCCGGCCAGTCGGTCTGTGGAAAGAGAACCAGCGCCGGCGGTTCGCCGCCATCGGCTGCGACCCAGAGGCGGGAGACGACCGAGGCCGCGACCGCAACGAAGGCGACGCGCAAGTACTGCATGAAGGCGACAAGCCGTGCATCGGCTCCATGGGCCTCGGACATGATGACCATCGCCGATGCCGCGCCGGGTGACGATCCCCATACTGCCGTCGTTCCCGGCAGAACCTGCCAGCGCGTCAACACCCAGCCGAGCAGGGCGGCAATGACGACGACGGAGAATATAACCGCCAGGAAAAGCGGCGCGTCGGTTGCCATTGTCTGCAGGATATCGACGGTGATTGCCCGCGCCATGAGCATGCCGACGAGCGCCTGCGCAAACAGCAACGGCCAGCGTGGCACGCGAAGCGATCCCTGGCCGACGGATAACGCAAGAACGATCGCGGCCACCATCGGGCCGATGAGCAGAGAGGCAGGCAGGCCGAGCATTTCGAGGCCGACGACGAGCCCGGTCGAAACGCACAACAGCAGCGCCCAGCGCGGCAGGCTGGCCCTAAGAGCGTTTCTGCCTTTCTTCGCTGCCCACTTTTTCTGGAATTGCGCGCGGAACAGGCGGTTGGCGTATTTCAACGGCATCACCCCGTCAATGTCTTGCCGGCGGCGCCCCCCGTTGATGCAACGGAAAGAAGGGGAACCGCTGGCAGAGCGAATAACCGGCTGGAGACGCCGAATGGATTGAGGCGGTATAGGCTCGGGCGATGCCGGGGGTCAATTGCGAAATCTGAAGGTGAACGCCTTCAGAGCCGAACGTACTCTGCCAGAAAATCGAGCAAGGCGCGGACGCGTGCGGGCAGTGGACCGCCCTGACCGATGTAGACGGCATGAAATTCCTCGGTCTCACCGGGATTGAACGCCTCGAGAACCGGGACCAGCCGCCCGGCATCGATGTCAGCGCGGACGGTGAACGTCGTAAGCCGCGCGAGGCCGGCGCCTGACAACGCCATGTATCGCATGGCTTCGCCGTCTCCGACCTGAACGCCTGGAGTGACCGAAAGCGTCACGGTTTGCCCGTTCTGTCGGACGGGCCAACCCTCGACGCTTCGCGCATAGGAAAAGCCGATGCGGCAATGGCCCTGCAGGTCGGAGGCAGTCATCGGCGTGCCGTGGTGCTGCAGGTAGCCGGGTGAGGCAACGATGATCTTGCGGGCGGCGCCAAGCTTGCGGGCAATCAGGGTGGAGCTCTTCAACGGCCCGGCGCGGATGGCGACATCGGCTCGATCTTCCAAAAGGTCGATGACCCTGTCGGTGTGCGAGACGTCGAGCGTGACCGCTGGATGGAGCGCAAGGAAATTCGCAACCAGGGGTGCCAGAACATGATTGCCGAACGACCCGCTGGTGTTGATGCGGATCGGGCCTGCCGCGCGCTCTCCGGCCGAGGCGTAGCGCTCGGCCTCGGCGATATCGGCAAGAATCGAGACGCTGCGCTCGTAGAAGGCACAGCCTTCCGGCGTCAGCTGTAGCTTGCGGGTCGAACGATTGACGAGGCGGGCGCCGAGACGGGATTCAAGCCGTCCCACGAGCTTGCTGACGGCCGATGGCGTCATGCGGCAGGCACGGGCGGCTGCCGTGAAGCCGCCGAGTTCGACGGCACGCGCAAAAACCTCCATCTCTCCCGACCGGTTGACGTCCTGACGGCTCATGTTGAATTCAATTCATCAATGGTTTTCCTGATAGCAATCTATATCACTGTAATTTCAGTGTCTATCTATTCCTAGACAACAGGAGACAGATCATGGACCACAGAAATCTCGGCGCATCCGGCCTCAGAGTGCCGGTCTTGAGTTTCGGTGCCGGTACATTCGGCGGCTCGGGACCGCTGTTCGGCGCCTGGGGCAATACCGATGCCGCAGAGGCGCGGCGTCTGGTCGACATTGCGCTTGAAGCCGGTGTAAACCTCTTCGACACAGCGGACGTCTACTCCGCCGGTGCCTCCGAGACCGTTCTCGGGCAGGCGATCAAGGGGCGGCGCGATGCGGTGCTGATCTCGACCAAGATGGCGTTGCCAATGGGCGATGGGCCGGCGGACTGGGGCACCTCGCGGGCGCGGCTGATCCGCTCGACCGACGAAGCCCTCAAGCGACTTGGAACGGACTACATCGATCTGCTGCAGCTGCATGCCTTCGACGCATCGACGCCGGTCGAGGAGGTGCTGGCAACACTCGATGGACTGATCGATGCCGGAAAGGTCCGCTATGTCGGCGTATCGAATTTTGCCGGATGGCAGCTGATGAAGTCGCTCGCAGCTTCCGAGCGTCACGGCTATCCGCGCTATGTCGCACATCAAGTGTACTATTCGCTGGCCGGTCGCGACTACGAATGGGAGTTGATGCCGCTCGCCGCCGATCAGGGTGTTGGCGCGCTGGTCTGGAGCCCGCTTGCCTGGGGGCGCCTCACCGGCAAGATTCGCCGCGGCCAGCCGCTGCCCGAGGGAAGCCGGCTTAATCAGACTGCCGAGTACGGGCCGCCGGTCGACGATGAAAAGCTCTATGATATTGTCGATGCGCTCGACCGGGTCTCGGCCGAGACCGGCAAGACCGTTCCGCAAATCGCGCTCAACTGGCTGATCGGCCGCCCAACGGTGGCGAGCGTCATCATCGGTGCGCGCAACGAGGAGCAGCTGCGGCAGAATCTCGGCGCGGTCGGCTGGTCTTTGTCGAAGGAGCACTTGGAAATGCTTGACAGGGCGAGTGCCGTCACCGCGCCCTATCCCTACTTTCCGTACCAGCGACAGGAGGGTTTTGCCCGGCTCAATCCGCCTCTCGTGTGAGGCGCCGCGCGGCAGGGCCCTTACGACGATTCTTGCACTGGACAGGCGCCGTGTCATGTCTCATACCAACCTGCCTGCGGGCTGCTTGTGGTAAGGGAGATCAATGAGATGGCGCTCAAAGACGCGAAAGCCGGCAAACGAAACGAGGCAGGCATCGCGGCCGCTCTCGGCATCCTGAAGCAGAGCTTCGGCGAGCGCTTCCAGACCGGTGAGGCTTTTCGCGCCCAGCATGCCCATACGACGACCTATATACCCGCGCAGCTGCCCGACGGTGTGCTTTTTGCCGAGAGCGCCGACGATGTGACCGCCGCCGTGAAGATCTGCGCCGAGCACAAGGTGCCGGTGATCGGTTTTGGAGCCGGCTCGTCGCTCGAGGGGCAGGTGAACGCGCCGAATGGCGGTATTTCAATCGATTTCAGCCGGATGAATCGCATTCTGGAAGTGAACACTGAAGACCTGGATTGCACCGTCGAGCCAGGGGTCACCCGCGAGCAGCTCAATACCTATCTGCGCGATACCGGTCTGTTCTTTCCGATAGATCCGGGTGCCAACGCCTCGATCGGCGGCATGACGTCGACGCGGGCGTCGGGAACGAATGCCGTTCGCTACGGCACGATGAAGGACAACGTGCTGGCCGTCACGGCGGTGACGGCGAACGGCGAGGAAATCCGGACCGCACGCCGAGCCCGCAAATCGTCCGCCGGCTATGATCTCACAAGGCTCTTCGTCGGCGCCGAAGGCACACTTGGGATCCTGACCTCGGTGACGCTCAGGCTGCAGGGCATACCGCAGAAGATCGGCGGCGGTGTGTGCGCCTTTCCGAGCGTGCGGGCCGCTTGCGACGCCGTGATCATGACGATCCAGATGGGCGTACCGGTGGCCCGGATCGAAATTCTGGACGCACTGCAGATCAAGGCCTGCAATGCCTACTCGAAATTGAACTATGACGAGAAGCCGACGCTGTTTGTCGAGTTTCACGGCACGGACGAAACCGTTGCCCTGCAATCGGAGCAGTTTGCGGAGATCGTAGCCGAGTGCGGAGGCGGCGAATTTCACTGGACGGTGAACGCCGAAGAGCGGACGAAGCTGTGGAAGGCGCGGCACGACGCCTATTGGGCATCGCGTGCGCTGGCGCCAGAGATGGCTGCGCTCTCGACGGATGTGTGCGTTCCGATCTCGAGGCTTGCGGATTGCATCGGCGACACGCAGGCCGACATCGAGGAGCACGGCCTGCTTGCAATGATCGTCGGGCATGCGGGCGACGGCAACTTCCACGTTTTGCTGCTGTTCGACGACAAGACGGACGAGGGAATTGCCGTTGCAGAGGAGTTCGTAGGCAGGCTCAATACGCGGGCGCTGGCGATGGACGGCACCTGCACCGGCGAGCACGGCATCGGGCAGGGCAAGATGGCCTTCCTCGAACAGGAGCTTGGCGGCGCGGTCGATCTGATGCGACAGGTCAAGCAGGCGCTCGATCCGGATAATATCTTTAATCCGGGTAAGATTTTCCATTATGCCTGAAAATCAACATTCTATTCATCTTGGCTTGCTTGCGGCATGAATGCCACTAGAGACGAGGGTTCGTATGTCGAATCAGGCCACGAGCCAGACCGCGCCTCCAAACCAGGGAAATAGAGCATGATGTTGCCGGAAAGCCGCTTCACACCTTTCGGTTTCATGTTCTAGTGTCCGCATTGGATTCCCGAATGGAGAATGACTGACTTGGTGGGCCGGTTCCTCGTCGTACTGGGTGGGCTGATTGTCGTGGCGCTATTCGTGGCGCTGCTCGCGCCGCTATTCATCGACTGGACAGACTTCAGGAAAAATTTCGAGGACCAGGCAAGCCGAATCATCGGCAAGAAGGTCGTGGTGCATGGTTCGGTCGATGCGCGGTTGCTGCCGTTTCCGTCGGTGACGCTGCATGACGTGCGCGTCGGCCAGGAGACGGACGGTTCGCCGATCGTTCAGGTCGAACAGTTCTCGATGGATGCGGAGCTTGCTCCCTTCCTGTCGGGCGAGGCGCTCATTTTCGACATGCGGATCGTCAATCCGAAGGTGAAGCTGAGGCTTCTCAAGGATGGCACGCTCGATTGGACGCGCGGCAGTCAGCCGGAAATTCCGGCCAGGACCGTCGTCCTCGAGAATGTCCATGTCAGCGGCGCCGATGTCCAGTTTATCGACGACCAGTCGGGCCGGACGCGCCATTTGACCGGGCTGAACGCCGAAATGTCGGCAAAATCGCTGGCGGGTCCCTGGCGCATCGACGGTGACGCCGCACTCGACGGCGAGCATGGCAGTTTTTCCATCTCCAGCAATCAGCCGGACGACAATGGCGTGCTTCGCATGCGCACACGCCTGCAACCCGACAAGCATCCTGTCACCGTCGATCTGGATGGTGAATTGAAGCTGGTCGACAGCAGACCGAACTATCAGGGTAATATTTCCGCGGCGATCGACAGCGTGCGCAGCGCCAAGGCGGCCGACAAACCGTCTCTTCCACCGCGCATGAAGGGCAAGTTCGAGCTTACCAACGAGAGTATCCACATACCCGAATACCGGCTGGAGATCGGCTCGCAAGAGGATCCTTACGTCATTACCGGCGAGGCAACACTCGACACCGGCGGCAACCCGCAGTTTCTGCTGACGGCCGATGGCCAGCAAATCGACGTCAACCGCATCGGAAACGAGGGGGCGGGGGGGAAGACCGCGCGGGATCCGGGTCTTTCGGCCCGCCAGCGGTTGAACACGCTGATCCAGATCGTCTCGCAGGTGCCGGTGCCTCAGGTGCCCGGCAAGGCAAGCGTCCGGTTGCCGGCGATTGTCGCCGGCGACACGACGATCAGGGACGTGCAGCTCGATCTCGAACCGGCTGGAACCGGCTGGACAATCGACAATGCGGTCGGGACGCTGCCCGGACGCACGCAAGTGGAGGGCCGCGGACGGCTCAATCTTCAGGGACAACCGTCTTTCGACGGCGAGATCACCGTGGCGTCGAACCAGCCGAGCGGTCTCGCCTCATGGCTTGCGGGTTCCGTCGATCCCGCGATCCGTCAGTTGCGGCAGGCGGGCTTCTCCGCAAATGTCAGCCTGACCCACGGGCGGCAGCTATTCGACAATCTGGAAATCGCCATCGGGCCGGCGACATTGAAGGGCAAGCTGGACAGACAGGCCATCGCCAATCAGGCGCCGACCCTGGATGTAGCGCTTGCGGGCAATGCGCTCGATCTTGATGCGCTGAGGGCATTGACCGGGCTCCTCACCGGTCAGGAAGCCGGCGACGACGTGCTCGACCACAAGATCAGGGCGCAATTGAAAGCCGACAAGTTCACCGCCTTCGGTGTTGAGGCAGGCGACGTCGAGACGAGTTTCACCATTGCCGATGGCGCGCTGGCGGTCGACAAGCTCTCGGTGAAGAACCTGGCGGGCGCGGAACTGACCGCGACGGGCCGCGCGGAAGGGTCTCTGCTCGACTACAAGGGATCGGGCGAGATCACCTTCAAGTCCGCCGATCCCGGGTCCTTCTTCATGATGCTCAAGCAGCACCTGCCGCCGCATCCGGTCATGGATCGGCTTGTGCGCAATGCGGCCTGGTATACCAACACGGCGTTGCGCGGCGCTGTCACCCTTGGCGGCGACCAGGGCGACGGTCTTGCCGTCACGCTTGCTGGTGTCGCCAATGGCAGCCGCGTGAACCTCGACTACCGAATGTCCGATCTGCTGGCGCTGACGGGCAAGGGTACCACCAGCCTGGAAGCGACGCTGGAAAACAATGTGACCTCCATTCTGTTCGGTCAGGCCGGGCTCGACCCGCTGCCGGTGGACGCCGATGCGAACGGCCGTCTGACGCTGAAGGTTCAGGCAGAGGGGACAGATCCTGCCGACGCTGCGCTGACCTTCGCGACCGACCGCACCTCGTTTACGGCGAGCGGGAAAGTCGATGTTCGTCCGCATGCTTTCATGAACGGGCAGATGGCGGTTTCGTTGGAGAGTGCCGATCTCGACCCCTATCTGGTGATGAACGGTGTGGGCGTCCCGCAGATGGGGACCGGCCTACCTTTCAAGCTGACGACGACAGCGACGGTGGACGGCGACAAGATCGCTTTCGCCAACATTGCCGGGCATGCTGCGGACAATGAATTCAGCGGTGCCATGACCCTCGACCGCAAGGCCGAAAAGACGACGGCAACAGGCGAGCTTGCACTTTCGAAGGCCGATGCGGTCTGGCTCGGCGAGGCCGTGTACGGGCCGATGACGGAAGCGGCGACCGGCACCCTGTCGGCGGCACCTCTCGGCCTGCCTGTTTTCAAGGATATGGACGTCAATCTGACGCTCTCGGCCAAGCAGTTCTGGCCCGGCTGGTCGAGCCCGATCACGGACTTCACGTCTGCCGTCACTTACAAAGGCGATGAACTGCAACTGAATGCCATCAAGGGCGGCTGGGACGGCGGCACGGTGGATGGCAATGCGCAGTTTACCAATGCCGGCGGTACCGGTTTCTTCCAGACCAAGCTGATGCTTGCCGATGCCGATCTCGGCGGCGTCGTCTGGCCTCGTGACGGGGCTCCAGTTGCCAATGGCAAGTTCGGCATGTCGGTGTCGATGGAGGCTTCCGGCAAGTCGATGAAGGAGATTGCCGGCTCGCTCAACGGCTCCGGCGAACTGCGCCTCGGCGATACCAGCGTCCGCGGCCTCAATCTCGGAATGCTGGCGCCGCTGCTTGCGGCAACCGATCCGATGCAGGACCAGCTGAATGCCGGCAAGGTGCATCCGATCGTCGAGACGCTGCTCAACAATGGTGAGGCAAAGCTGCCGCCCACGGCTATACCCTTCAATGTCACGGACGGCGTCCTGCGCGTTCAGAACGTCACCGTCGCGACCAATCAGGCCAAGGTGACGGGCAATGCCCAGATCGACCTGCCGCAGGAGCGCATTACCGCGTCGCTCAACATCAACCTCAATCCCGGCGGCGAGGCGCTTCCGGGCGCGGAACCTGCGGTGCGGCTCGATTTTTCCGGTGTGCTCGGCTCGCCTGGCCGGGTAATGGATGTGACCGATATCACCGGCTACCTTTCGCTGCGCGCCTTCGAGCGCGAGCGGCGGCGTGTCGAGCGGCTGCAGTCGAATGTGCTGGAGAAGCAGCGCCTGCGGCGCGAAGTATCGCTCTATAAGTTCAACGATGCCGAGCGCGCGAAGGCGGCTGCCATCGAGGCGCAGCGACGCGCCGAGGAAGAACGGCTGAGGGCGCTTGCCGTACAGCAGGCCGAACGCGAGAAGGTGGAAGCCGAGGCGCGGGCAAAAGCTGAAGCGGAGGCACGCGCCCAAGAGAAAGCGAATGCGGATGCAAAGGCGGCGGCGGATGCCGCACGCCGCGCGCAGGAAGAGCTGTTCCTGCCGCCCCAGAACTCCCTCAATTTCAAGACGATGCCGGGTTTGCCCGGCGTGCAGGTGCCGCAGTAAGGACATCGGATCGCTCGGTCTGGCCAACGGTCGCGGGCTGTTGCGGGTCGCAGAATGCCCGTAGAGCTAGATACCTGCCAGGCGCGCCCGTTCGACAACGTCGTTCACAGACGCAGCCTTTGCGGCCGTGTATCCGTCGCCAACTACGTGCGCGCCAAGCAGCAGTCGCAGGGCGCCGGCGATCGTCAGAAAATGTTCGGGCCAGGCGTCATCGTAGGGTACGATCTCAACCCGTTCGGCCATCATTCGGTTCCCCATTCCGATCATGCGAAAGCTCCGTGGGTCCGACCGAAGCCGGTCGCACCTTCACAGAGGAAAGAACGTATACCCGCAGCGCCGAAGACAGGTTGCTGTCCGGGTCTCGCTGATCGTCGATTTCGGAAATGAGTGCTGCGAGGGGGACGGCGCGGGCCGCGGCGATGGCATTCAACTCGCTCCAGAACTCGTCTTCCAGCGAAAAGCTGGTGCGATGTCCGTGCAGGGTGGTCGAGTGCTTTCGGATCATCGCGTCGGTTCAGGTTTTGATTCAAGGCGTTGAGACGGCGATTCCGAAAGTGCGGCCAAGTGATTGATCGCAGATTCGTTTCGGCTGCCTGCTGATGTCATTCGCGGTCGTCGTTCCTGTCGATGTGACCCTGTTCGTGCGCCTGCTCGGCCTTCTCGTTCAGGGCCTTCGTCAGTTGCTTTTCAACCTTGGTCCGGCCGAAGGAGATACGGTTCTGCTCGGCCTGCTTTTGCTTGTCGGAGCGGGCCCGCTTTTTCCTGAACTGGCGGAGGTTGACGATTTCGGCGCTCACGGATGATCTCCGGCATGAAAAAGGGAAGCGGCTGCTTCCCTTGGATCCCTATTGTTTCTTGCGGAAGGCATCGAGCGAAACCACCGATCCGGGTTTCTTCTCGTCCCCCTCGATGGGCTTTGCCGCGGGCGTTTCCTCAGTCTTTTCCGACGCAAGGGGATAAGCGGTGATCTCGGCGTCCGGCAGTTCCTCACCGTCGGCGAGCGGCACATCGAATTCCAGCTCGAAATTGACCGAGGGATCATAAAATCCGCGAATGGCATTGAACGGAATGAACAGTTTTTCAGGAATATCCGAGAACGACAGGCCGATCTCGAAGCTCGAATCGGTAACCTTCATCTCCCAGAACTGATGCTGGATGACGATGGTCATCTGCTCCGGATATTTCGACTTCAAAAGCTGCGAGATGCGAACACCCGGGGCACCCGTGAGAAAGGTGATGAAGAAGTGATGATCGCCCGGCAGGCGGCCCGTTGCTGCGACTTCGGACAAAACCTTGCGGATAACGCCGCGCAGCGCGTCCTGCGCCAGAATGTCGTAGCGGATGTGATCCTGCCCCATGCTTTCCTGTCTTTCGTTGGTCCGTCGTCTTTTCCCAAGCTATATGCCATGCCCGGGCGCCTTGGAAAAGGCCGGAGCCGAGTCATACTTTGTCAAACATACATGATTTGCGCGTCAGGGAGAAGGTGAAGGCTTCTGTTGCCAGGTGCCTTCGGACCCCGCCTTAAGGTGCGAACCTTCAGGACTTGATTTGAAGTGTCACACTGCGATTAAGCAGCGAGACGAGCTTCCGCATAGTTGTCATTTGCAACTACAATTTTAGCCCGATAACGGCGGTACAATGCCGAGCAAAAAGACGATCTTTACACCCTTGTCGATCCTGTTTCGCCCCCATCAAAAGCCGGCCATCTCATTATAGGGCCGCCGGTTTTTGGTGGAGGCGCCGGGTACCGCCCCCGGGTCCAATAGGCTTATTACACCGCTCATTTATCGCCATAGCCAATCCGAAGACTGGCAGGGTTGATATAGTGTTTTCCGTTTCGGATGGGAAGAGCCATCGTCACAAAAGCATCGCGGGCGGCCAACAATTGTTGGGATGGGTCCAATTGCTTCGATGTCAATCGCGTGGAGAGGCGATGCATGGCGAGGTGATCTGCGACAAGACCGGTCAATGAGCCATCAGCGACAATGCGCTGTGTTCATCGCACGGGAGGAGATCAATACAAAAGCATCGCGTGGCACCCAAGATTTGTTTGGACAGGCCTGACTTGGTGATTGGTTTCAGGCTCCGGGGAGCCTAATTATAGGCAGAATGGAATCGGTGGTGGGCGATGAAGCAGTATCTCGATCTCTTGGATCGCGGGCGCCACGATCGCCCGCAATTCAGGAAAGAGACATGGCCCGTCACCAAGAATACCAGTACCTGGACATCGTCGAACATGTGCTGAACCATGGCGACAAGCGCATTGACCGGACAGGCGTCGGCACGCTTGCCTCGTTCGGCGCGATGATGCGCTTCGACATGAGCGATGGAACTTTTCCGGTTTACACAACCAAACGCGTCTACTGGAAAACGGCAGTGAAGGAGATGCTCTGGTTCCTCACTGGCCAGACGAACATTCGTTCATTGCTGATGGACAACGTCCGTATTTGGACGGATTGGCCGCTCGACAAATATCGCAAGGCGACCGGAACGCAAATCAGCCAAGAAGATTTCGAGGCGCGCGTGATCGCGGACGAAGACTTCGCTCTTCAATGGGGCGATCTCGGGCCGGTGTATGGCAAGCAATGGCGTCGCTGGGTCGGTCCGGATGGGCGTGAGTACGATCAGATCGCCGCTGTGATACAGACGCTTCGATCAAACCCTGCCAGCCGTCGTATGCTTTTTCACGCTTGGAACGTCGCCGATCTCGACCAGATGGCTCTCAATCCCTGCCACAATTTCTATCAATTCTTTGCAAGCGGCTTTGGAGAACGGGAAGAAGGGCAGGTGCCGAAGCTGTCACTCATGGTCGGAACCAGGAGCAATGATTTAGGCCTCGGAAACCCCTTCAACGTTTGCCAACAGGCGGCTCTGCTTGCGATGGTGGCCCAACAGGTGGATATGACACCGCACGAGCTGATATGGGTTGGAGGGGATGTTCACCTCTATCTCAATCACATGGAGCTTGCGCAGACGCTTCTCAAGCGCGAACCTCGACCTTTCCCGAAGCTTCGGTTGCTTCGGCGTCCGGACAGCATCGACGGTTATCGGATCGAAGATTTCGATGTGACGGGATACGATCCGCATCCTGCCATCGAGGCGCCAGTCGCAGTCTAGCGATGGCGTCGCTCCTGGAGTTCGATGACCTCGGCCCCAGGAGAACCTCTGCCGAGCAAGAAGGCTTTTGGTCAACACGACGCTCTGACGACCCACATCGCGCTGTTACCCGTTTGAAGAGCGGTTAGAAGGTACCAGGCGATATCGCGACGGAGATCTCCAGCGGATGGAAGTATGGCGCGATCCCGGTTTAGGTGTGAGCCGTCGGAAGCGCTGCCGGAGCATGCGCATCCTCGGTTCTCGGATTGCTCCCACTGATCGGAAGTGCTGGCTGGGTCGCGTGGCTCACCCAAGGTAGCTCAGATTTGGTCGCGCAAAGGCTTGAAGGATTCCCGCAGCTCGGCCGTGAAGAGCTCCGGCTGTTCCCAGGCGGCGAAGTGCCCCCCCTTCGGTGGCCGGTTGTAGTGAATGAGCTTTGGATATGCCTTTTCGGCCCAGCTTTGCGGTGCCTGGTAGATCTCGTCCGGAAAAGCGCTCACGGCGACCGGGATTTTGATGCCGCGGGGATCGAAGAAGCCGCCCGACGGAAAATGCGCGTTGTCCCAATAGAGCCGCGCCGACGAAATCGCGGTGTTTGTCAACCAGTAGAGGGTGACGTTGTCGAGAACGTCGTCGGGCGTAAGTCCCTCTTTTTCGCCATTGAAAGACCTTGCGATCATTCGGTAGCTGCGGATGTCGTGATCCAGCATCCAAGCCGCGAGTCCGATCGGCGAGTCTACGATGCCGTAGAGCGTTTGCGGCCGGTTGTTCATCTCGATCGCGTAGCCCAGGCCATTCTTGTTGAAATCGTCAAGCTGGTCATAGGCCCGCTTCTCGTCTGCAGACAGGTTCGCTGGCGGAGTGCCCGCTGCGAGCGCCTGCGAGATCTCGGCCGGCACGGTGGCCGCCATGTTGGTGTGGATGCCTAGCAGCCCTGGAGGCTCTTGCAACGCCATCAACTCCGTGACGGCGTTACCCCAATCACCGCCTTGGGCGACGTATTTTGTATAGCCGAGGCGCTGCATCAGGGCGGCCCATGCTTTGGCGATACGCGGTGGAGTCCAGCCTGGTTCCCTCGGCTTGGCGGAGAAACCGTAGCCCGGGAGGGAAGGGACGACGACATGAAAGGCGTCCGCTTCAGTGCCGCCGAACGCGGTCGGATCGGTGAGGGGCTTAATAATCTTCAACTGTTCGACAATCGACCCCGGCCAGCCGTGGGTAACGATTATTGGCAGCGCTTTTTCATGCTTCGAGCGAACATGGATGAAATGTATGTCGAGACCGTCGATCTCGGTCATGAACTGCGGGAAGGCGTTAAGCCGAGCCTCTACCTTGCGCCAGTCATGGACTTTCCAATGCTTGGCCAATTTCTTGATCGTATCCAGCCGGACACCCTGGCTATCGTCCGCAACGTTCTCCTGATCGGGCCAGCGAGTGGCGGCGACACGGCGGTGCAGGTCCGCGAGCTGCTCTTCGGTAGCGGAATACTTGAACGGCCTTAGGGCAGAATCCTTGCTAGTGGCCGCGAATGCTTGCGGAACCATACCGACGGCACCCGCGGACGCTGCGACGGCGAGAAGTGTACGACGAGTGACCTGCGGCTGTGTTCGGGACATATCATCCTCCTTCATATTGCCGTGCCTTTTCGGAAGGCAAGGTCACACCAATGAGGCCTCACAGCCATTGCACCATGGTATCGTCGATACCTTCGTACCGGCTGCACTAAAGTTTGCGAGGCTTCCCACTCCTATCCCCTGGGGAGGGAACAGCTCGTAGGGTAACTGATCGGGAGATCGAAGTTGCCTTGTGGGCCCCAATAGCTCTGGTCATGAATATTGCCCGTCCAGTGGGCCACCTTTGGCTGGGTCCAGACAAGGTGAGCTAGCACCATATTTCGGGAGGGTGAACGTTATTGTCACGCCATGATCGTCGTTCACCTGTGCCCAGATCCGCCCGAGATGGTTTTCCACGATCGTCCGGCTTACCGAGAGCCCGATCCCCATCCCCTCGTTTTTGGTCGTGTAGAACGCATCAAAAATCCTGTCCATCCCTTCAGATCCAAACCCCGCCCCGGTATCTTTGACAGAGACGCTGATCTCCTTGTCGTCATGGGAGGACGATCGGATTACGAGACGCCTCGGTCGGTCGCAAACGCTTTCCAAAGCCTCAATGGAATTGCGAATTAGGTTCATGATGACTTGCTGAAGCTGGACGCGGGCGCCTGCCACGCGCGGTAGCCCAACGCCGAAATCCGTGACCACTGACACACGTGCTCGCTGCAGATCGCTCAATGCCAATGCAATCACTTCACCTGTCACTTCATTGATATCCAGCGCTTCGACAGAAGCCGGCTTTCTGCTGAACAGGGCGCGAAGCCGGACAATGACTTCCGCTGAACGGTTTGCGTCACGAACCATTCGCCGCGCGGTTTCCTTGGCGAGTTCGATATTCGGAGGCTCGGCAACGAGCACACGAAGACACGTGCTGGCGTTCGCGACGATTCCCGCAAGCGGCTGGTTGACTTCGTGTGCGATGGACGCAGTGAGGACGCCCAGGCTCGTTATACGAGTGACATATGATAGCTGCGAGCGAGCTTCATTCAATGCCTCCTCAGCCAGTCGGCTTTCGGTGATGTCCTGCACAGCGCCGGTCAATTCCTGATCACTGTCCTTGTTTCGCTCGCTGTGGGCGAGAACGCGGACGTTCTTGATCGACTGGTCAGGCATTAAAAGCAGGATCTCGTAGTCGAAGTCGCCGCCTCCGTCGCGCGCCTGATCTACAACTTTCTGCACCGTCGGCACACTGTCCGGATGAAGCCGCGACAGTACGGTAGCAAGGGATATAGGGGTCGACGTGTCGACGTCGAAGATGCGATATGTTTCAGCGGACCATGTGATCGCGTCGGATCCGAGGTTCATTGAGAAGCTTCCCGTCCTGCTAAGACGCTGTGCGTCCGCCAGGAATTCTTCGCTCCGCCTCAGCTTCTCCTCGGCGCGCTTTCGGTCGTCTATGTCGGTAAGTAGCCCGTACCACCGGACGATTGCGCCGTCGTCGTCCCGAAGGGGAAGCCCTCGAAGCTGAAACCATCGCCACACCCCATCATGCCTGCGAAAGCGCGTCTCGTAGTCGTACGGCTCCCCCGTGACGATCGAACCCATGAAGTTGTCGATGCATATCTGCAGATCTTCGGGGTGGGTTATGCCGTTTGTGTCCCAGTGTTTCACCTCTTCCAACGGAAGCTGGAAATAGTCGAGCAGCTGTTGGTTTGCGCCATTCAACTCCCCCGTCGGCGAAAACAGAGCGATCATCCCCGCAATCCCGTCGACGATTAGCCTGGATTCGCGTTCACGGTCGGCAAGGGCCTGTGCGGCGCGCTTGCGATCCTCTATGTCAATATTCGTCCCGAGCCATCTGACGACGTTGCCTTGGTCGTCGCGGAGCAGATTGACGCGAAATAGAAACCAGYGGTATTCGCCATCGAATCTGCGCATGCGCGCTTCGAGATCATTGGGGACGCCAGTGGTCAGGCACTCACTCCAAAACGCGACTGCCTGTTCTTTGTCGTCCGGATGGAGCACCCCACTCCAGCCCCAGCCCTCTGCCTCTTCGGCAGTGAAGCCGGCATAGTCGAGCCATCGATCGTTGAGGAAGTCGCAATAGCCGTCGGGGCGGGTGCTCCATACCGACGTTGGCAACGCGTTGATAATTTTGCGAAGATCGAACTCGGCGTCTCTGAGGGCCTGCTCGGCGCGCTTGCGGTCATCAATGTCCACGTGGAGCGCGTACCATCGCACGACGCTGCCGTCTTCGGCTTTGAGCGGCTGACCGCTCACCTGGAACCACCGATACGTCCCGTCCGTTCCGCGCAGGCGTACTTCGATATCGTATGGAGCACCGACTTCGACTGCGCTGTCGAGGGCTTCGGCCAGACGCGGGACATCGTCGGGGTGAACGACGTCGTTGTGCGCCCATTGACGGATGGTTTCCAAGGTCTGCCCGTAGTAACGAAGCAGATGCTCGTTCGCCGCCTCGACCTGGCCGTCCGGGGAAAGTACGCCTATGCCAGCCGGAATGCTTTCCAGCATCAGGCGCGCTTCGTGCTCCCGCGCCGCCAGCTCGATCTCCGCCTTCTTGCGATCGTCGATGTCCACGAGCAGGTGGAACCAGCAGAGGATGCTTCCGTCCACGTCTCTTAAAGGAAGGCCCAGGACGTTGTGCCAGCGGTAGACGCCGTCGGCCCGAAGATGGCGGCTCTCGACGTTGTAGAACGTGCCGCTCACATGCGCCGCGATCTGGTGGTCGATCGTGCTTCGCAAGTCGTCGGGATGCACGACTGCCGTAGCTTTCCAGTCCTGGAGTTCCTTCAACGTCATGCCGAAATAGGCCAGCGCCGGTTCGTTGAGAGCCTCCACATCACCGTTCGGCGTGGTCACGGCGACTGGCACGGGGATACTGTCTACGATCCTTTGGAAGTCATTGTCGTGCTTGCTATGATCGATTTGCGTCGTCGGCGCTTCGACAGCTCGGCCGTACCATTTTACGATCCGGCCTTCATCGTGCAACGGATTGCAACAGATGGTAAGGCGGCAATGCTCGCCGTACCTGCCGCGCACGGGTATCGTCATCTCGAAGGGTTCGCCCGACGCAAACCTGATCCGCCAGATCCGGGCGATATCCGCTACGTCGTCGGGCGACGCAGCGATCGGCCAAATATCACCGTGCGGCCAGTTCTCGAGGGCACCGGCAAATTCCGCGAGGCTCATGTTGATGAAATCAATGCGCCCGCCGGGGTCGGCCGAAAACACCATCCCTGGTAGCGTGTCCAGAACCCGACCGAGTTCCACTCCGATACCTCTCCTCTCGCCACTTGCCACTAGCCCAAGGAAGCCATCCTACGAGTTAGGCGTCCTGCCATGTATTATCCAATGGTGTCGGGTGCGCAGCATGGCGCGCCCAAGGTTGCAAATAAAAGCGCCCACCGATAGCAGTCTGCAACCAACTATTGGAACACCTTGTCCAAGGCTTCCTGAAGTGCGACCTCGCTGAATGGCTTAAACAGGCATGCCGACGCTCCCCCTTGAATGAGAAGGAGCCGTTCATTTTCATCCTTGTGTGCGGTAATAAATACAATCGGAGTTTGTTGGCCAAGCCGTCTCAGTTCCACCTGCAGATCGGGACCCGACATCCCCGGCATTGCGACGTCCAATACCAGACACTCGGTCCTTGTCATCCAATCCGACTTAAGAAACTCCGCGGCGGAAGAAAACGCCCTGACTTCGAATCCAAGCACCCTCAAGAGGTCGGGGAGGGCTTCCCTGACCGATTCATCATCATCTACGACAGAAACGCGCCGTGCTTTTGACACCATCAAAATCCCGTCTGGATAGTTCTTTCACGGCATCTAAGCCTGCCGCGCGCCAGGAAGACAAGATGCTCAGGTCTATGTGTTCAATTGCAACAGGAAAGTGCGAACCGCATTCAACGCCACTCTGTCACGACGGGTTTTTCGCAAGGCAAAGTCCAAACGTTGTTCTGAACGATGACGTCGATCGTCCGCTATCCCAGGTTGCTGTTAACCCGTCGGAAGCGATCATGCTTCGTGCATGGAACACTGTCCATTGTACGAAGGTGTCGACCCCTTCTATTACAACCATACAGTGCGATATTTTCCGCCGGAATCCAACTTCAGAGCGCGGTTCGATGGCCGGATGAGAACCCTTCCCATGCATCGCCTCTACCATCGGTTCTCCCAGGCGCCAGCCCCCACATTGCCAGGGCCGCGCTCTTGCAACGAGGTATCGTCGATACCATTGGATGGGTTCTGCCGTATTTACCTGAGCAGCAAATCCTACGATGACTGGTGCCGAAGCAAAGTCACGGAGCAGGGAATGGATCGGATCGACGCAATGAAGGTGTTTGTCACGGCCGTGGAGGAAGGGAGCCTTGCGGGCGCGGCGCGACGTCTCAAACGGTCTCCGACGGCCATTAGCCGAGCCCTTGCGCTTCTGGAACAGCATGTGGGCGTCGAACTGCTCCATCGTACGACAAGAACCCTCAAGCTCAGCGAGGCCGGTCAGCGTTACATCGAAGCCTGCAGGAGGGTGCTTGTCGACCTCGAGGAGGCCGATATCATTGCCGGTGCTGAACGCTCCTCTCCACGCGGCGTGCTGACAATCTCGGCGCCGCCAATCCTTGGCGAAGAGGTTCTTCGACCGATTCTCGACGATTATCTCCAAAAGCATCCGAACGTCGCCGTCCGACTTCTGATGCTTGACCGTTTCGTGAACCTGGTCGACGAGGGCGTCGACGTCGCGCTCAGAATCGGAAATCTGACCGACTCAACGCACATTTCGACACGCATCGGTGGCGACGTCAGGCGGGTTGTCGTCGCTTCTCCACGGTACCTTGCGAACACTACTGCGATCGACGAGCCGTCCGATTTGTCGAAGCACCAGATCATCGCATTCTCGAATTTCGGTCTTGAGTCCTGGAGCTTCACGCCCGTCAGCGGATCGTCGATCCCGAGGACGGTTCACTTCGCTCCCCGATATGTCGTCAATAGCGTGCGCGCCGCCGCAGCGTCGGCGGCTGCGGGAATGGGCGTTACCAGACTCTACTCCTACCACGTTGCCGACCTTGTACGGGACGGAAGACTTCAGGTCGTCCTCGCGGCAGAAGAACCCGCTGCACTTCCAGTCCACCTTCTGACGCCCCAGGGACGGATAGGGGTTCCCAAGGTTAGATCCTTCATTGATTTCGCAGTTCCTCGCCTGAGATCGGAACTGGCACGGATCGCGACGCAGGCGCGGCCTGCATCTTGATTATGCCGAAAGCCGGTTGAGTGCCGTCTTCAGTGCGGCAATTCTCCCGACGCGTCAATGCATCTAAAAGGGGCCAACGCCGAAGTGGGCACGACACGACCCAAAGCAATCTGCCGTAGCAGAAAGCCATGAAGGAAGACCGGAATGCGAAGCAAGGCCGTCATGAATGCCGGCGTGGGCAGATCAGGTTGGGCACCTTAAACAACCGCGCGAACTGCCCAGTTGGTCGTCGAAGACGTCGAACTCGATGACGGGTGGGTTGGTCTCCGGAGTGCGCAGTATAGGAGTACCGCGCGGACGCTTTGCGCGGTCGAGCGCACTAAGAGCCCAATTCAGGTCGGCAGGGTCGCGCCTGCCTGCTCTTTGACCAGGTAGTCGGCGTACCAATCCGGCCAAGCGTCGTCGTGCTTTCCGCCCTCGCGCTTTTCGTGCTCGCCGTGGGCGGCGGCGACCCTTCGCAAAGCGGCGGCAAGATCGCTCACCGATGTGAACGCCGCACCCTTGGCGTCGATACGGCCAGGCAGTCTTGTCGTGACCTCCTGAAACAGCCAGCCATTTCCGTCCGGATCGGAAAAGGAAGCAAAAGAGCCGTAACTCGAACGCGAAGGGTGGGGGCCAGGCAGGCGGTGGTCGGCGCCCTTGTGATGGAAGACGCCGCCGGCATCGTGGAAGACGCCGCTCATCTCGGCGCCGCGGGAGGCAAGGGCGGCGTGGGCCATCTCGATGTCCGAGACGACAAGATGGAGTCCTTGTGCGGACCCCGGTGCTGCGGTCGTCACGTTCGATCCGAAGATGACGGAGCAGGGTGAGCCAGGAGGGGTCACCTGGACGACGCGGAAGCCGTCCTTGCCGGAAACGTCGGCGTCGAGCCGCCAGCCGAGGCCGGTGTAGAAGAGTTTAGCGCGATCGACGTCGGACACGGGAATGACGACGACCTCGAGCTTCATGTCGACGTCGTTGGTGGGGGCGGCCGTCGGTCTGTTCGGTTCCTGGATTGCCATTTCGATCTCCCTCGGTTTGGAATTCATCCGCGGCATTCCCGCCACGGGAACGATGCGCCCGCGCCCGCGTGGCTGTCCATTGTGCGAAGGTGTCGGTCCTTTTGCTGCACGCTCGCAACCGGTCCATAGGTATCGCCGATACCTTCGTGCAATAGCGTCCGAGCCGATGCCGGCCGATCCCTATGACGCATTCCAACCAGGTCGACCCAAACGGAGAACGTCATGTCTGCAGAAGTTGAAACCATGACCGCCCTGTCCCCGACAAGGCGCGAACTGCTCGCAGCCACGGCGGCGACGGCCGCGATCAGCGTCCTTGCGAGGGCGGCCCGCGCCTCATCGGTCGCAGACGCCATCCGCCCCTTTGAATGCGCGATCCCCCAGAACGAGGTCGACGAGCTTCGACGCCGCGTCCGCGCCACCCGCTGGCCCGGAAAGGAAACGGTCCCCGATCGGTCGCAGGGCGCCCAGCTTCAGAAATTGAAGCCGCTCGTGGATTACTGGGGCACCGAATATGACTGGCGCAGGGGCGAGAAGAAACTGAACGCGCACGCTCAATTCATGACGACGATCGACGGCCTCGACATCCACTTCATCCACGTCAAGTCCAAGCATGAAAACGCCTTGCCCCTGATCATGACACATGGCTGGCCGGGATCGGTGCTCGAGCTCGTCAAGACAATCGGACCACTCACCGATCCCTTAGCGCACGGCGGCACCGCCGAGGATGCCTTCCACGTCGTCATTCCTTCCATGCCCGGCTACGGTTTCTCGCAGGTTCCGACCGAGAGCGGGTGGGGTCCTGATCGCATCGGGCGGGCCTGGCATGTACTGATGAAGCGGCTTGGCTACAACCGCTACGTCTCGCAGGGCGGCGACTGGGGCGCTGTCGTATCCGACAAGATGGCAGCCCAGGCGCCGGAAGGGCTGCTTGGCATTCACACGAACATGCCGGCGACCGTTCCTCCTGAAATCGCAAAGGCGCTTGCCGATGGCGAACCAGCACCGGCCGGGCTTTCAGCAGACGAGAAAGCCGCCTACGAGCAGATGAACGCGCTCTACACGAAGGGAGCGGGCTACGCTCTCATGATGGTCACCCGGCCGCAGACGCTGGGCTACGCGCTGACGGATTCGCCCGTCGGTCTCGCTGCCTGGTACTACGACAAGTTCGCGGACTGGACATACAGCGGCGGCGATCCCGAGAAGTCTCTGACGAAGGACGAGATGCTCGACGACATCTCGCTCTACTGGTTCACGGGAACCGCGACCTCAGGCGCGCGCCTTTACTGGGAAAACAACGCCAACAACTTCAACGCCGTGGACATCAGGATCCCTGCCGCGATCACCGTGTTTCCGGGCGAGATCTACCAGGCACCGAAGAGCTGGGCCGAGAAGGCCTACCACAACCTCATCTACTACAACAAAGTCGACAAGGGTGGCCACTTCGCCGCCTGGGAACAGCCAGACCTCTTCACATCGGAGCTGCGGACGGCGTTCAGGACGCTGCGCTGACGATCCGCACGACTGCACGCCAAGCAAGGAGAAAAGACATGACAAACTTTCCAAGAGGAACTGCGCTCATCACAGGCGCGTCGTCTGGCATCGGGGCGCTCTACGCCGACCGGCTGGCGCGGCGCGGCTACGACGTCATACTCGTGGCGCGAAGCCAGGATTCGCTCACCAGAATTGCCAAGGATATCGCGAATGCGACTGGTCGAAACGTGAAAACCGTTCGAGCCGATCTCGGCCAGCGGGAGGACCTCCTGAAGATCGAAGGAATCCTTCGCAGCGATCCGTCGATCACGATGCTGGTCAACAATGCCGGCGTCGGCGCCGTCGAGCCGCTGCTCATGTCGGACGTGGAGGCCATGGAGCGGATGATCAAGATCAATGTGACGGCCTTGACCCGTCTGGTCTATGCCGTCGCTCCGTCCTTTGTTGCGCGCGAGCATGGAACGATCATCAACATGGCTTCCGCATTGGGCATTGCGCCGGAAATCCTCAACGGCGTCTACGGCGCGACGAAGGCGTACGTCATCGCGCTGACGTTCTCGCTTCAGAAGGAGCTGGCCGAAAAGAACATTCGAATCCAGGCAGTTCTGCCAGGCGCTGTCGAAACCCCGTTCTGGGAGGCCTCGGGAGGATCGCTCGACCATCTACCCGACCAGATCCTCATGAAGGCGGACGATGCGGTTGACGCCGCGCTCGCCGGTCTCGACATGGGCGAGCTGATCACCCTTCCTTCGGTGCCCGACGTTGACGACTGGAACGCCTACGAGGCGGCCCGCCAAAAGCTGATGCCAAACCTCTCTCGCAACATTCCGGCGGCGCGCTATCGGACACCGGCGCTAGCCTCCCAATAAAGGCGACGAACGCAGTGGCCGATGTTTCGATGAACTTGATGACACAACACTTCAAATGCGAGATGAGCGATGCCCGACAGTGATCTATTGAACCGGTTCCCGCGCGTGCCTCTGATGCAAGGACCGACGCCGATCCAGCGCATGAGTCGTCTTGAGCAGGTGCTGGGGGACCGGCGAAGAGCCGTCTCGATCTGGGCGAAGAGAGACGATCTCATGGAACTCGGCGGCGGAGGCAACAAGCTTCGCAAGCTCGAGTTTCTGATAGGCCAGGCGAAGTCCGAGGGTTGCGACACGATCATCGCGATCGGTGGAGTGCAATCGAACTTCGCCCGGCTGGCCGCAGCCGCCTGTGCGAGAACCGGACTCGCCTGTGAACTGGTGCTTGCGCAGATGGTCCTGCGCGACGCCGAGATCTATCAGGGCAATGGCAACGTGCTGCTGGACCAGTTGTTCGGCGCGCGCCTCCATATTCTCGCGAGGGGCGACGATGCGGGCGGGTTCGCCACGCGCCGGGCGTCCGAGATCGCCACGTCTGGCCGAAAGGCATTCGTAGCAACGCTTGGTGGTTCGACACCGGTCGGCTGTCTCGGATATGTCGACTGCGCCTTCGAGCTCGCGATCCAGTCGGCCGAAATGGGAATGGCGTTCGACCATATCGTCATTCCGAACGGCAGTGGCGGCATGCACGCCGGTCTGGCAGCCGGAATGGTGATCGAAGGAAGCGATCCTTCCCGGATAAGGGCGCATACCGTCCTGTCGCCCGCAGACGCCTGCGTCCGTGCGACGGTCGACAAGGTCAACGCAGTCCTCGAGCTCCTTTCGAGGAAAGAGCGGATCAAGCCGGAAGATCTGACGATAAGCGGCGGCCAACTCGGCGGCGGCTACGGCATTCCGACGCCGGACATGGTCGAGGCGGTCAGGATGGTCGGCCGATCGGAGGGCCTGCTTCTCGATCCCGTATACGGGGGCAAGGCTTTCGCCGGTCTCATTTCCGACATCGAACGCGGCGTCATCGCGCCAGGATCGAACGTACTGTTCCTGATGACTGGAGGTTCCCCTGGGCTCTATGCGTATGCGGACGCCCTGAACAGCAACTGATCCCCGGAACGAGGGGCATCAACACAAACCAACCCAAATGAGGATGCAATGGCTTCGAAACCGAAAATCGCCGTCATCATCGGCTCGACCCGTCCCACCCGCTTCGCCGATAAACCGGCGCAATGGATACTCAAGCAAGCGCAGGCGCGCGACGACATCGACGTCGAACTGGTCGACCTGCGGGACCATCCGCTGCCGTTCTTCGACGAGGTGGCGTCGAACGCGTGGGCGCCGAGCCAGAACCGCGAAGCAGTCCGCTGGCAGGAGACCGTCGGCCGTTACGATGGCTACATCTTCGTCGTTGCGGAATACAATCGCTCGATCACCGGCGTGCTGAAGAACGCCCTCGACCAGGCCTACACGGAATGGAGCCGCAAGCCGTTCACCGCCATCGCCTACGGCAGCACCGGAGGATCGCGCGCGCTCGAGCACCTGAGGGGTATCGGCGTCGAGCTGCAGATGGTCTCGACACACGCCGCTGTTCACATTGGCGGCGGGGACTTCTTCGCGGTGTTCCCGATGGGCGGCA
The DNA here is from genome assembly GCF_056406295.1 of Rhizobium sp. P1_C7. Classification (NCBI taxonomy): domain Bacteria; kingdom Pseudomonadati; phylum Pseudomonadota; class Alphaproteobacteria; order Hyphomicrobiales; family Rhizobiaceae; genus Rhizobium; species Rhizobium sp. P1_C7. Next base: position 129,067 of record NZ_JBFUAL010000009.1, on the reverse strand, counting down.
ACAAGCCGATCGAGGAAATCGAAGCGAATCTCCTGCCGTCTGCCAAGACTGCGCTGGATGAACTGGTCTGGTGGGCAAAGGCTACGATGGCCGCCAAAGCGGTGGAAATCTGATCGCCGGAGTTAGAGCTTGCGTCGTGGGAGCGTTGATCGCCCCCACGACATCGTTACCAAGGTCGCAGGGCGCTTATGACTTTCGGAGCGGCTTCGGAAGCAGCTCGACCGGAAAGTCCTGGTAGGAGACCGGTCGCAGGAAACGATAGATCGCCAAGGTACCGACCGAGGTCGATCTTCCGTCCGACGTGGCGGGATACGGCCCGCCGTGGACCATCGCCGGCGACACCTCGACCCCGGTGCCGAAGCCGTTGACGAGAAGCCGCCCGGCAAGAAGCTCCAATTGCGGGATCATCTGCGAGGCGGCCGGAAGGTCGTCCGCGTCGACATGCAGGGCGATGGTTAACTGACCTTCCAAGGATGCCACAACGCTTCTGAGCTCTGCATCATCCCGGCAGCGGACGATCAGTCCAGAGGCGCCGAAGACCTCCTCCTGCAGTTCGGGATCAGCGAGAAACGCGGCAGCCGTCGTTTCGAAGAGGGCGGCCGCGGCCTGGTGGTGCGTTCCGTCCTTCCCCACAGCGACCTGAGACACGCAGGACGAGGCCGCCAGCCTGGCAACGCCCTTGCGATAGGCCTCGCATATGCCGCCGGTCAGCATGGTCTGAGCCTGAGATTGCGCGAGTGCTGCAGCGGCGCTCTCGATGAATGCCTGGAGGCCCGCACCGTCAATGGCGATGATGAGGCCTGGATTCGTGCAGAACTGGCCAGCCCCCAGCGTCAGCGATGACGCGAACGATTTTCCGATCTCGGCTCCCCGGTTCCCCAGTGCGTCCGGATAGAGGATGACCGGGTTGATGCTGCTCATTTCTGCGTAGACAGGTATCGGCTGCTTGCGCTCAGATGCGATCTTCATGAGCGCAGTACCACCGCGGCGCGAGCCCGTGAAGCCGACGGCGCGTATCCGATGGTCGGCGACCAGGGCTTGGCCGACCTCGAACCCTGCATCGAACAGCAGCGCGAAGGTCCCAGAGGGAAGGCCGCATGCGGCGACTGCCTTCAAGACGGCTCTGCCAACGAGCTCCGATGTTCCGGGATGGGCGGAGTGGGCCTTGACGACGACCGGGCAGCCTGCTGCGAGGGCGGAGGCGGTGTCGCCGCCGGCGACGGAGAAGGCGAGTGGGAAGTTCGACGCCCCGAATACTGCGACCGGGCCGAGCGCGACGTTGCGAAGGCGAAGATCCGGTTTCGCAACCGGCTTGCGGTCAGCGTCGGCTGGATCGAAACGGAGTTCCTGGAAATCGCCGTCGCGGACCTCCTTTGCGAACAGGCGAAGCTGGCCCACGGTTCTGGCGCGCTCGCCTTCGAGACGTCCGCGCGGCAGGCCGGTTTCGTCCATCGCTCGCAGGATGAGATCGTCGCCCAGCGCGAGAATGCTTTCAGCGATGGCTTCCAGGAAACGCGCGCGATCCTCGAGCGAAGTCTCCTTGTAGACCGGGAAGGCGTCCCACGCCAAAGCCGTGGCTTTCTCCACCTGCTCTTTTGTCGCGCCCGCGAACCTCGGTTCCATCGGCGTGCCGTTGGCGGGATCGATTGCGGAGAAAGCCGCCCCCGCGCCGCGCATGTTCGCGCCACCGATAAGGAGGTCGCCGGAGAGTGTCATCGTGGATCCTTTCAAAACGAAGAGCCTAACACCGCCTCGCCAGGTCGATTGCAGAGATCGCCGTGGGCGGCTGGCCGTCGAACTCACATAGGCGTCGACGCTGAGCATGCCAACCCTTGGCGCGCAAAAAGTATTACTTTTAACGCGTGTGAAATCCGGCGTGCGTATGGACGCCCGACGGATGTTGGCGATGGCTCGGACGCGAGCCTATGGCGCGTGGGTGAGGGCGATCGCGGCGATGGTTTCCTCGGTGTCGACGATGGCGCTGGCATAGCTGGGGAGATTGACCTCCAGCGCTGCATGCATCATTTCCGGCGAGTAGTCGGCGACAGCGTCCTTCACGACCGTCACGTCGTAGCCAAGCTCCGCGGCGTAGCGGACCGTGGCCTCGATGCACGTGTGGGCGACAAGGCCGATCACGATGACCCTTTGGATCCCGTGCCGCTTCAGCTCCAGGTCCAGGTCGGTGTTGGCGAAGCCACTCGAGCACCAGTGCTCGGACGCGACGACCTCGCCGGCCACGGGCACGAATTCGGCGCGGAATTCACCGCCCCAGGTTCCGAATTCGAAACTCTTGCGGTGCCACGCCGCACGCTGGATCGGCGCCACGAACTTCCAGTTTTCGTAGTCGCCCGCGCGGTAGCGATGATGCATTGCGAAGAAGACGCGGAGCTTCGCCGCACGCGCCGCGTTCAATACCTCGAGCATGTGCGGAACGCAGTTGTTCGCCTCGGCCACCTCCTTGATACGCGGCCAGATCTTCCCGCCTTCCGAGATGAAGTCGTTGTAGGGGTCTACCACGAGCAATCCCGTGTTGCTCTGATCGAAGGACAGTTGTGTCATGGACTTCTCCTTAGGCGGTTCGGCGGTCAGGCCGCCTTCGAGGACGTGTTCTTCAGCGCCGCGCGCTCGATGCTGGCCGCAAAGAGCGGCGTCTCGCCCTTGTTGTGGGCGATGGACATCGGCTGGCGCTGGGTGCGGAACAGATCGAAGGGAATGCCTTGACGGTCGAGGAAGGCCATCATCTCGTCCGTCGCGTAGGATCTGACGCGGTTCGTGAATTCGCAGTGTGCGGCATCGATTTTCTTGACGCTCAGTTCCCAGGTGACATGGATGGTCACCCGGCCGTTCGGCGTGAACACGTCGGAATCGGAGTCCAGGATCAGATGGTCCTTTTCACCCAAGGTCTCGATATAATGCTGTACCATCAAGCTTCCGCCGATGGTCTCGACGTTGATCGACATCCGCGTGCCGTCGGGCGCTGTCGTAAAGCCCGCGGCGATGTGTGCGGGCGAGCACTCCTGATATTCCTTTTCCGGCAGGTTGAAGCACCACAGCGGAATGTCGATCTTCTCGATCGGTGCGTTGATTACGGCCGAAAAGGACGAGTCGACGATCTGGTTTTCGATGCTGTGCATGTGACGTCTCCATGGTTGCGTGGCTGCGTCCGCAGAGTGGACGCGCGATCTCGTGACATGGCCGGCAATTCGATAATTGGTGCCCGCGCCACCTGCCGTACCATTGCGCGGGCACCCCTCGGCCTACTTTTCGGCCAGAGACCCCGTGTAGTGCCCGAGCCTGGCTTCGATATCCGGATCCTTCTGCAGGCCCATGTCCATCAGACTGCCGATATTCTTCTGCGCAACCGGGCGCTGAACCGACGTGATGAAGGCGTCCCAGCCGGCCCCGATCTCCGGGTCGCTCGGGAGACTTGCGAAATCGACCAGTCGCTTCGTGTCGGCGATCGCCTGGCGGTCGAAGCCGGAGATCCTGGTCGCGAGGGCCTCGACGAACGGATCGAGCTTGTCGTCGTCAAACGAGCGGTTGACGTAGCCGTACTCCTCCGCGAGATCGCCGTTGATGTCGTCGGATCCGAGAAGAACTTCCAGCGCGCGGCCACGTCCCATCAGCCTGGGAAGGCGGGCCATCGGGCCGCCGCCGGGGACAAAGCCGGCTCCGACCTCCCATTGCGACAGGATCGCCTTCTGCCGGCTGGCGAAACGCATGTCGCTGGCAAGAGCAAGCTCGCTGCCGACGCCTGTCGCCCGTCCGCGGATCAGGGCAATGGAGACGACCGGCGCCCTGCTTATGCGGACCAGCATGTCTGGAAGCGGGTGGAGGCCGGTCGGTCCCGAGGGGAGGCTGGTCGACTCCGAAAGCGGGGGCGTGAAGTTGTAGTGGGTCAGAAAGAAACCGGGTACCGCGCTGTCGAAGACGACGACCCGGAGATCGGGGTCTGTCTCGATTTGAGTGACGACCTTCTCCATCTGCGGGATTGTCTCCGGTCCGAAGATGTTAAAGGGAGGGTTGTCGAACGTGACGTGCCAATAGGCGGGCGTCCGCTTTTCGACCCTGATCTGCGCCTGTCCAGACTCGGACTTCGTGTCGGAGGGACTTTCCACCCTTTCGGCGATCTTCGTCTGTCCGGAAAGGGCGAGCGCCGGCAGGAGCAGCAGGGCCGCGGCGGTGAGGAACTTTGACGACATGGCGAGGGCGCCTGTCGAATTCGGTGGTTTGACCTTCATAGCTGCCTCCATCTTGGATTTGAGCGAACGCGTTCGCTAGGATTCGATCTCGAAGACGAGTTCGATCTCGACCGGCATTCCAAGCGGTATGCTGGAAACGCCAAGAACGATGCGGGGTGGGAGACGCTCGGCGCCGAAGATCGAAAGGAGCAGCTCGGATGCACCGTCGGCGACCTTCGGATGCTCGCGGAAGTCTCCCGGCGTCGCGATGTAGACGCCGAGCTTTGTGACCGTCCGGATCCTGTTCAGCGAGCCCAAGTGCGAACGCGCTGCCGCCAGACCGCTCAAGCACGCCGTTCGAGCGGCGTCGTAACCTTCGGCGACCGAGATGTCCTTTCCGACAAGCCCCATGTAAACGGGAACGTGCCCGACCACCGGCAGCATGCCGCTCAGAAAAAGCAGCGATCCGCTCTGTACCGCCTCGACGTATGCGCCGAAGGGCGTCGGCGCCGGGGGAAGGACGAGGGAAAGCTCCCGTATGCGCGCTTCTGCGTTCGGAACTACCATTTTCCAAGATGTGCGCCGTTGTCGACGTGCAGCACCTCCCCGGTGATATTTGCGGACTCGGTCAAATAGACGACGCCGTCGACGATTTCCTGTACGGCCGTAATCGTTCCCATGGGCGAAAGAGATTTCAAAAAGTCCCTTGGGTTCTTCGCGTGCAGGGGGGTGTCAACGACGCCGGGCGAAACTGCGTTGACGCGGATGTTGTCCGCAGCGAATTCTAGCGCGAGGCTCTTCGTAATCGCGTTGAGGCCGCCCTTGGTGATCATCGGAACGGATGCGGTGACGCCCTTGATCGGGTGATCTGTCAGGGACGACGTGATTGTCACGATGCTGCCGCCCGACCTCTGCAGAAGCATTTGTCTGACAGCATGCTTGGTGAAGTGGATGAACCCTTCGATGTTTGTCGCGGAAAGGCGGCGGAAATCGTCGATGGTGTAGTCGAGGAAAGGCTTGGTGACGAAGATTCCAGCGTTGTTGATGAGGGCGTCGATCGACCCAAACTGCTCTACGGCCTGCTGCGTGACGCGCTCCGCCGTCTCCGGATCCGCGACGTCGCCGTCGATCAGTTCTAAGCGGCCCGCGCGGTCGAAAAGGGTCGTCTCGCTGATGTTTCTGGAGGTGCCGACGACGTTGTAACCCCTGTCGAGGAACGTCTTTACCAGGCCGGCTCCGATCCCCTGCGAAGCGCCGGTGATCACCACTGTCTTATGCACGCTCATGCCTGCCTCCGTTCTGCCGACGCGACGCGCTTCGTCCGCCAGACGGGGGCCGGTGCGCTTTTGTCTTCGATTGTTGTGCTAACGCCGGCCATGAGCCGGGAACGTGCCGGACGATCGCACCGTCCCTCCGCTCTGACGGGACCATCGCGCCAAAAGCCGCGCCGGGATATTGTACGAAGGTGTCCCCGATACCTTTGGATTGGAGGTCTTGGTCAGGCAGACCAAGGTGCAATAGACGTGGGAAGGTGCCGCGGCTATCACGCTTGCAACATCACTGCATGGAGTGGAGTTCGACATGATACGCTGGCCGGATCGCCGCATTCTCGACCTGTTCGGAATTGACCTTCCCATCATCCAGGCTCCTATGGCCGGTGCGACGACGGTCGACATGGTCGTCGCCACCGCCAAGGCCGGCGGTCTGGGTTCTCTTCCGAGCGCACAGTTGAGCGTCGATGGATTGCGTGAGGCATTGACCGCGATACGAGCGTCGACGAAGGCGCCGGTCAATGTGAACTTCTTCTCGCACGTGTCGCCGCCCGCCGATCCGGCGGCCCAGATGGTATGGCGAGCGTTGCTTGCGCCCTATTATGTCGAAGCCGACCTCGACCCGGCAGCACCCGTCGTCGGGGTCGGCCGCGCGCCCTTCGACGCGGCATTCTGCGACGTGGTGGAGGACATGAGGCCGGAGGTGGTGAGCTTCCATTTCGGGCTCCCGGAGAAATCGCTCGTCCATCGCGTCAAGGCGACCGGCGCAAAGGTCATTTCATCCGCGACCACTGTCGAAGAAGCGGTATGGCTCGAGGCCAATGGGATCGATGCAGTGATCGCCATGGGTTTCGAGGCCGGCGGTCACCGGGGCAACTTTCTGACCCGGGACATGTCCACGCAGGTTGGCACGATGGCTCTCGTCCCCCAGGTCGTCGATGCCGTCAGGATTCCTGTGATAGCGGCAGGGGGGATTTCGGAGGGCCGGGGAGTGGCTGCTGCACTGATGCTGGGCGCCTCGGCCGTTCAGATCGGCACTGCCTATCTGTACTGCCCGGAAGCCAAGATACCTCCTGTGCATGCGGCGGCTCTCGCCAGCGCATCCGACGACAGCACGGCCATCACCAACGTTTTTACCGGTCGACCGGCTCGAGGCATCATGAACCGCATCATGCGCGAACTCGGGCCGCTTTCCGACAGCGTGCCATCATTTCCGACGGCCGGGGCCGCACTCGGAGCTATCCGTGCGAAAGCGGAAGCAAGCGGACGGGACGACTTCACCAATTTGTGGTCTGGGCAGGCGGCTCGGCTGGCAAAGCGTCTGCCAGCCGGCGAACTGACCAGGGCGCTTTACGACGACGCGGTGACGGTCCTAGAGGCCCGCTCGAGAAGTTCGTGAATTTCTAACGTCTTGCGGCAGACAGTCCTCCGTCCGATCGACATATACGACCGACGTGGCCACCCCATAACAGACGAAGCGCTGGCGAAATCCGCTCGGCCGAGCCTGTTTCGTCGCCGGCTGCCCGCTGGTTCACGACCGCACACGTCCAAATATGGAGGTTCACTCATGTCCCAGCACGCTCGAAAACAACGCGTCGTTGTTCTTGCCGGATCGGCGTCGCTGGCCATCGCCATGGGCGTGGGGAGGTTCGCTTTTACGCCGATCCTGCCGATGATGCTGCACGACGGCATTCTCGACCTGAGAGTTGCGGGTCATCTCGCGACGGCAAATTACATAGGCTACCTCGTCGGCGCGCTCGCTGCGATGCTGGTCCCAAAGAAGTGGGATCAGACCACGGTGATAAAACTGGCGCTCTGCCTTACGGTCGTTTTCACCGCCCTGATGGCCTTGCCCCTCCCGTCTGCCTGGATAGCGCTGAGGTTCTTGGCCGGCGTCGCTTCGGCTGTCGGTTTCGTATTCACGTCGGGATGGGCTCTCGCAGAACTGGCCGGGACTTCCGGCTCGGTGGGCAGCGCGATCTATACCGGGCCTGGCGCGGGCATCGCGCTATCCGGCCTCACTGCAAGCGCCATGAGCGCCGCCGGGTCGACCGCGCAGTTGGGCTGGGTGACGTTCGCGGCAATGTCGGCGTTGATGAGCGCCGTCATCTGGAACGTCTTGCGAAAGCAGAGGAGAGCTGTCGATCCTTTCTATCTGGGAACAGCAAGAGGAACATCCGGAAAGGTCCCACGAACTGAGATGCCATTGTTTGCAGTCGCCTATGGGCTCGCGGGCTTTGGCTATATCGTCACCGCGACCTATCTGCCGGTCATCGCAAAGAATGCGATACCCGGCTCGCCGTTGCTCACAATCTTCTGGCCTCTGTTTGGGACGTCCGCCGTTGTGGGCTCGCTATTGGCGGCGCGGCTCCGAAAGAGCGCGGACGCCCGGCTCTACCTCATCGCGTCCTATTTGGTGCAGGCTGCCGGAGTCGCGCTTTCGGTCGTCTGGCACGACGCCGTCGGGCTCGCTTTCAGCAGCATCCTGGTAGGCGTTCCGTTCACCGCAATAAGCTTTTTCGCCATGAATGAAGTAAGAAGGATCCGCTCAACCCACCACGCCCGCCACATGGGATTGTTGACCGCGGTGTTCGCCGTCGGCCAGATCATGGGACCACCCGCTGTCGGAGCTATCTTGAGCCATGAGCCCAATGTTGATGCAGGTTTTGCCCTGGCCCTTGGAATCGCCAGTATCACCCTCGTGGTCGGGGCAGCGATATTCGTGGTTATGATCGTATTGTTCCCCGCCGAGGGAAGCCCACACAAAACCTGACGCTCGTTCAGTTGATCTCGGGACCGCATTCGATGCGAAGCTTTGCGGCCATGTTGACGAGTTCCGGAAGGGAACGGGCGCTCATTTTTCGCATCACCTGGCCGCGATGCGCTTTCACCGTGATCTCGCTGATGTCGAGTTCGTAGGCGACCTGTTTGTTCATCAGGCCTTTGACCACACCCGACATCACTTCGCGCTCTCGAGGGGTGAGCGCATCGAAGCAGCACTGTAGTCGACGTCGTTCGTCGTCTTCGCGCAGAAGCACTTCACTCTTGAAAAGTGCAGATTGAATGGCTTCCAACAGCGCCGTGGCGTCGATGGGTTTTGTGAGAAAATCCAAGGCGCCGCCTTTTATCGCCTTGACCGTTATCGGCACGTCTCCAAAGCCGGAAACGAATATGATCGGCATCCTGCTTCCGCTGACGGCAATCATGCTCTGAAGATCCAGACCGTTCAAGCCGGGCATGTTGACGTCGAGAACGAGGCAGCTCGGCGCAGAAGGCAGTGTAGCCTCCAGGAATGCCGGCGCGGAGTCGAAGAGAAGCGGCAGCCAGCCCGCGGAAGCGATGAGCAGTTCAAGGGACTCTCTGACAGAAACGTCGTCGTCAACGACGCACACGGTAGGTCGCTCTATGGCATCGACAGGCGAGGGGGTCGCATAATTCATTGCCGAGTTCATCCGGTACATGTGCTGCCTCCTAAAGAGGGCGCCAAGCTCGTCCAATGGAATTGGACCATATCACGATACGGCGTCGATGGTACTGCCCTGTCGTCAATTCAAGCATCCGCCACCCCGCAACGGGAGGATGCCCTTTTGCGCCAGAATGTCCATTGTACGATGGTATCGGCGGCCGGCGACACTGTTGCAGGTCACCCCCGTCGGGCGCATCAACGCGCCTTATTTAAAGACCCGGTCGAGGGCAGTCCGTAGTGCAGTGTCGCTGAAGGGCTTGGTGAGACAATCGACTGCCCCACGTCTGATGAGTGGCAGTCGCTCGTCGTCACCTGTATGGGCAGTGATGAAGACGACCGGAATCGTCTTGCCCCGGCGAGCAAGTTCGTCCTGCAACTCAGGACCGGACATGCCAGGCATGGCCACGTCCAACACCAGGCATTCGGTCTTGGCGGCCCAGACCGATTGAAGGAATTCGGCGGCTGACGAGAAAGCCTGTACTTCAAATCCAAACACTCGAAGCAAATCCGGCAAAGACTCTCTTATCGACAGATCGTCGTCGATGACCGCTACAAGCGGCTGCGATGACGTCATGATCGGCCCGCCGGAAACGCTTTGTCACCGTCGTTGAGAAGTTGCTCCGATGTGTCAGGGATGGAGAAACCGAATGTCGCACCGATCTCCGGGTTACTCCTCCCCCAAATCTCTCCGCCGTGGGCTTCGACGATCGAGCGACTAATGGACAGACCGATGCCCATGCCGTCCGCTTTCGTGGTGTGGAACGCGTCGAACAGCTGGTCCGCTTCGGCGCTTCCAATTCCGCAGCCGGTATCCTCGACTGATAGGCGGAGCGCCCTATCTGCCGCGAGCTCGGTGCGCAAGACTATGTCGCGAGGGTGTTGCGACCGGTCGCCAATTGCGTCGATCGAATTTCGAAGAAAGTTCATTATGACCTGCTGAAGCTGTACACGGTCTCCCCCGACGAAAGGCAGTGTCTCGCAAAGTTCTGCACGCAGAGATATCCGGTGTCGCTGCATGTCTGTCGAAAGAAGAGAGATCACCTCGATCGCTGCGTCGTTGATATCGACAGGTTCGAAAGTGGACGTTCCCCGCTTGAAAAGCACCCGCAGGCGAGTGATGACGTCGGCCGCCCTGTTGGCGTCGCGTATGGTCCGGCGGGCAGTCTCACGAGCGCCGTCGATGTTCGGCGGATCCGCGGACAGCATGCGCACCGAAGTGCTGGCGTTCGTGACAATTCCCGACAAAGGCTGGTTGACCTCGTGGGCGATCGCGGCAGCCATCGTACTGAGGCTCATGACACGGGCGATCTGCGCTAGTTCCGAGCGCAGCTTATCGCGGGCTTCTTCGGCCAACCGCTGTGCCGTGACGTCCTGAACCGCCCCGAGACATTCCGTGGTACCGTTCAGATGCTTTATGACACGTCCAACGACCCTTACGTACTTCACGCGATCACTGACACTCAATCTGATTTCGTAATCTGGATTGTCGCTCCCCGAGCGAACGTTGCTCATCTTCTCGGCAAGGAGCGGAAGATCCTCGTGGTAGACACGCTCCGTTATGCCAGGAAAATCGACGACCGCGTCGGGTGGAAATCCAAAGATGCGGTGGAGCTCGCTGGAAAATGTGATCTCGTCGGTGTCGACCTGCCAGGAGAATGTCCCAGTCAGGCTGATCCGCTGCCCTTCTGCCAACAGCACCTCGCTCCGACGAAGCTGTTCTTCGTCCATCTTGCGTTGCGTTATATCCGTTATCGCTCCGATGAACTCCGGCGCCAAGCGGTCTGGCCCTATGTTTTGAAGGACAAAGCGCACATATTTGACCTTCCCGTCCGGCATCAAAAGGCGGTGTTCAAGCTCCAGGTTCGCCCCATCTTCTGCGGCTTTCGCTACAACGGCTTGAACTTCGGTCAAGTCGTCCGGATGGCACCTGTCGAACATAAGCTTGACACTTGGCTGTCGCGATTTTGGATATCCTTCAACCCGGTAGGCCTCATCGGACCAAAACACTTCCTGGGTCAACGGCTTCCACCAAATGCTGCCGGTGTCCGTAAGCATCTGTCCTTGTGCTAGAAACGCGGCGCTCTTTCGAAGAGCCTCTTCAGCTCGCTTTCGGTCGTCGATGTCAGTATTGGTGCCATACCATCGCGTAACTGAACCATCTTCGGCATAGACGGGATTTGCGCGGAACAGGAACCATCTGTATTGCCCGTCAGACCTTCTAAGTCGCGCTTCAGTTTCTCCCGGGCGCTTAGAAGCCATGAGCGCCGCCCAGACACCAGTGAGGTTTTCGGCGTCTTCAGGGTGCAGCGCAGCCATCCATCCCCATCCGTGAGCCTCCTCGGACGTAATACCCAGAAAGGAGAGAAAGTGCTCGTTGAAGAAATCCGCGGTTCCATCCGCCAATGTCGACCAGGCCATGACCGGGATCGCGTTGATGATCTTGTTCAACTCTCTCACGTTTGTAGCGCGTGCTTCGTCCGCACGCTTTCTGTCCTCTACGTCAGTAAGGAAGACATACCAGCGCAGTATCGAGCTCGGAGCTGTTAGCAACGGCACGCCGCGTACTTCGAACCATCGATGGATGCCGTCGTTTCGCCTCAGCCGTAATTCGCAATTGAAAGCCTCCGCTTTCGGGGCCGAACCGGCGAAGGTGGCCCTGGCCGCGTCCCGGTCGTCGGGATGAATGCATTCGGTCGTTCCCCAGCTTCCGAACTCTCCCGCGTCTATGCCGCAATACTCGATCAGCCGCGCGTTCGCAGCCTGCACAGTGCCTTGAGGGGACAGTGTCGCCACCAGAACTGACATGCTATCGACGATAAGGCGCGCGCTCAACTCGCTGGTATGCAATGCCTCCTCGGTCTGTTGTCGCTCGACGATTTGCTTGCGTAGGGCGTCGTTGGCGACGCCGAGCTCCGTCGTACGCTTCGCGACAAGTCGATCGAGTTCAACCGCGATGTGTTGTTGTTGAGAAAGTCGCGACGCTTCGTTGGTCGCCAACGCGACCTGGTTTGCCGCGACGTTGAGGATCAGCCTGTCTTGCTCCGAGGGGAATGACGCTTTTCTTCGCGATCCGGCGACCAACACACCAGCAGTCCGATTGAGCCCAAGCTGCATGATGATCGTGCCATATGACGTTCCATCATGTTCCAGGGTCGCGTAGTGGGGCCAATCCCAAAGACTGCTTCCAAACACCTTGCGAAGGTGCTCGCCCAGCTCCCCCGCGTCGCGATAGATACCAAGGCGGGACAGGCGTGCAAGTTCCGTACCGGTCTCCTCACGCGGGCTCGTCAGCAGAAGGAAGAGAAAATCGACATCGAGTATTGTATCGAGGGCTTCGAGAAGGGTATTGCCGATCTGGACGAGGTCGCCTCCTGTCCACACTGAAGGCAGCGCAGTCACCGTTACCAGGTCGTTCAAGCACCGGCGGAGACGTTCGTTTTCGGCGGCATCGGGTGCAGAGAGATCTGACATGTCATCGTTCCGATCCGCGCTGCTGATTCCGGGCAGTACTTCTCGCGCGCAACTCGCCGAGAAATTTCTCGGGCGTTATGTAGAAAGGGTTTTCCTGAAGCACGCCTCCTATGACGACAAATGGATGCGTTCGCAGCATGTCGACCACCGTCTCGCCCCCGAATTTGGCGAGGTCGTAGACACAGATCACGACGTCGTCATGTCGGCTCCAGACGTCGTTGACGCGAGCCTCGAATTCGATGAGATCGAGCAAGTGGGGCCGATCGTCCGCAGCCCAGTCCATTTGGCAGACGATCCGGCTCAGGGGGTATGGCCCTGAGGCGTTGCCGCTGGCGAGGCTCTTGAAGGTCTCGAGCATGCGGTGCTTGTCGAAACGGCCGTCTTTCAGGTACGCATCGACCGTCGTCTTGATTTCGAGCTGTCCAGATTTCTCCGCCGCGTCCGTGTCAATGCCCTCGCACCGCAGACGATTTAGATGCGCTTCCCGCTGATCCGGATTGACGAGATGGATCGCCTTTTGGCAGCAGTCGAACCCCTCGCGAATGAATGGCCCCAGAACACGGTAGGCGTCGTCGTCGCTGTTGAAGAAGGCACAAACATGCCTCGGCCGGGTCAAATTCGAACCGGCGAAGCTGATAGGAGCGGACTTGGCTGGCGTCATAGGCCACCGCTCCCTTTTCGATCGTCCGTTGCGGTCGGACAGCTAGTACCGATCAATATCCCGCCTCAGATCTTTCCATTCGGCCTGGTTGGCGAGCAATCATGCATCAACTTTCAATCTCAGTCTACATTGTCCAAATTGTTGCTTCATGCCGCTTCAAAAGGGCCTCGCGCGGCTGGCGGATGTTCTGACGACACCTTCGTACAATAGATCAGCTTCAGTTTCTGTAGGAGCTTGTCCGCCACTCTCCCGTCGTCGTCCAGCCGTTCCAACATGCGCTGGCCAACACATCTGGAGGAAGGCAAATGAGTAAGATTTTGACGGCCCTTGCGTCGCATGACCGCCTCAGTGACACCGGACGAAAAACTGGCTTCTGGTTGGAAGAATTCGCGGCGCCGTACGATGTCTGCAAAGATGCGGACGAAACCATAACCGTCGCAGACTGGGAACGCTTCGCGATCGTGGACGGCCGCCTGATAACCGGCCAGACCCTCGCCGCCGGGCGGCCGCTTCTACAGTTAATCCATAGCGACGTGGAGGTTTCGAGATGAAGTGGCGCCTCATCGAGGTCACGGGAGACGAGACGAAGGCAGACGACGGCGGACCGCTCGATACCCTGATCGATTTCTATAGGGCCTTCAATGCTGGCGACTTGGCGGGGCTTGAGGCCATCTGGTTCGAGGGGCAGGCGCCCAGCATGGACAATCCTATCGGCGGCATTCGACGCGGATGGGGGTCGATCTCGGAAGGGTACTCCAAGCTCTTTGAGGGGCCGGCGACGGTTCATGTGATCTTCCATGACTTCACCAGTCAGGGTGGCGACGACTGGCATCTATTCGTAGGTCGCGAACGAGGCGCATGTCAGACGCCGACCGAGACAATGGATTTGGCCTTCCGGACCACGCGCTGGTTCGTCCGGAACGACGGCCGGTGGAGACAGCTTCATCACCATGGATCGATCGAAGATCCTAAAATGCTTGCAGACTATCAGAGACTGATCTTCGGCTAGGTGAAAGGGTGCGTCGGCGCATGCCGAAGCACCTCGTGTTTGAGGGGACTGCCTTCAAAGGCATTTCGCTTTCTTCGTCGAAGTCGGAACTCAGGGCAACGGAACGGTAGCGCCTTTTGCCTTGTCAGTTCGACGAGCGCCATCGACATCACTTTAAGCCATTCTGCGGTTCGTCATGGTGCTTTACCCTAACCAGCGGAGCAACCGCCGTGCCGAGCAGTTCGATTGACCGGCGCATCGCTTCAGTCTCCAGCGCGGCGGTGCTCATCTGGAAAGTGAAGCGAGAAACCCCTCCAAATGTCCTGTTGACATACAACATCTTCGCCGCGACCGTTTGTGGGCTACCGACGATGAACGCGCCATGCGGGCCGCACATATGTTCGAATTGGGCTTGCGTCGGGGGCGGCCAGCCCCGTTCTTTTCCGGCTTCCGTGAACATCTGAAACCAGCCGGGGAAGAACGCTTCCCTGGCAGCCTTGTCGGTCTCTGCGACAAAACCGAGAGCGTGGACGCCGATCCTCTGGTTCTCGGGAGAATGGCCAGCGGCGAGCCATGCGCGACGATAGAGCTCGACCAAGGGCAGGAAACGCTCGAAGCTTCCGCCGATGATGGCGACCATCAGTGGCAAACCAAGCGTTCCTGCGCGGACGAAGGAACCGGGCGTACCGCCGACGCCCAGCCAGATCGGCAAAGTGGGTTGATGTGGGCGAGGAAAGACACCCTCGCCATTGAGCGAAGGACGAAAGCGGCCTTGCCACCTGATATTGGGTTGCTCTCTGATCTTGAGCAGCAGGTCGAGCTTTTCTACGAAAAGTGCATCGTAATCCCGCAAGTCGAAGCCAAACAGGGGATAGGCGTCCACGGACGAGCCGCGACCCACCACAATTTCCGCTCGGCCGCGGGATATGAGGTCCAGGGTGGAAAACTCCTGGAAGACCCGCACGGGGTCGGCGGCGCTCAGGACGGCGACAGCGCTTGTCAGCCTGATCGACTTCGTGCGTGCAGCGGCTGCCGACAAGATCACGGCAGGCGCTGAGTCAAGCGCGCTTTCTCGATGGTGTTCGCCCATTCCGAAGACATCCAGGCCGACTTGATCCGCCAGTTCGACCTCGGCGAGCACGCTCTCCATACGATCGACGGCTGACTGCAACCGGCCCGTAGCAGGGTCGGTCAGAAGCATCGCAAAACTATCGACACCGATTTCCAATGATGGATCCTTTCAAGGCCTGGTTGCCGCCAGCACTCTGAAGCGTCGATGCCCTCCGGCAGAATGCGAGCCACTCATCACACGGCAGACGAGCGTCGCGCCAGCCTCCTTTTTATGATGGAAATGATCGAAATATTCGATACGTGAAATGGGTCACGAGGTCTCCCGCGGTCGGCCGTTCTTGTTGCCGTCATGCCCAGGAAGCGGCATCATGTACCGCCTTGGCGAAGGCCTCAGGCGCCTCCTGAGGGAGGTTGTGGCCGATCCCGCCTAAGACCAGACGGTGTTCGTATTTCGCCTTGAACTTCCCGGCGTAGGCCTTGGGATCGGGATGGGGCGCTCCGTTTGCGTCCCCTTCCATCGTGATCGTCGGCACCTGGATCTCAGGAGCGGATGCGAGCTTGGTTTCGAACTCGTCGAACCTTTTCTCTCCCTGCGTCAATCCGAGCCGCCAACGGTAGTTGTGGACGACGATCGCGACGTGGTCCGGATTGGAGAATGCTGCGGCGCTCCGTTCGAACGTGGCGTCGTCGAACTTCCAATGCGGGGAGGCGAGCTGCCAGATCAGCTTGGCGAAGTCGTTCGTGTATTTTTCATATCCTTCGCGACCGCGGTCTGTCGCAAAATAAAACTGGTACCACCATTGGAGTTCGGCGGACGGCGGCAACGGCGCCTTTCCGGAAGTCTGGTTCCCGATCAGATAGCCGCTGACGGAGACAAGCCCCTTGCAGCGCTCCGGCCAGAGCGCGGCGACGATGTCGGCTGTACGAGCGCCCCAGTCGAAGCCGGCGACGGTCGCCCTCTCCATCTTGAGAGCGTCCATCAGCTTGACAGCGTCGATGGCAAGCGCCGACTGCTGGCCATTGCGCATCGTGTCGCCGGAAAGGAACGTCGTACTGCCGTATCCGCGCAGATGCGGCACGATCACGCGATGACCCCTGACGGCCAGCAACGGGGCCACCTCGGCGAAGCTATTGATGTCGTATGGCCAGCCGTGAAACAGGAGAACCGGCGACCCGTCTCTAGGACCGAGTTCGGCATATGCGATGTTGAGGTCTCCGGCGTCGATACGTCCGTCGGCAACGAGTCCATGGTCATTCGTCCGTGCGGCCTTCGCCGCCTTCGTGCCCTGGTCCGCACCCGAGGCCCGTCCCGCAAGGATTCCCGCCGCCGTCAGTCCGAGTGCGACTCCGCTGAAGGACCGACGTGTGAAGTTCGCCGTTTCAAGATTTGGCATGACTGCTTTCTCCGATAATGGACTGCTGAATGGCTGCCGCCCGAGATTCTGCTCGCGGGGGCGTTCGCCGGTGGAGTTTGGGACAGGCGGGTGAAACCCGCTAGTGGACGAAGGTGTCGGGCATACCAACGTATCGCCGATACCTATGTGCAACTGCCTACCTTTGAGCTGTTCGACATAGTGACCTCCTGGCCGCGGTGTTCGGCCGACAAGCCTCAGGAGACACGATGAGTGACAGAGACGACGAACCGTCGGGCACAATCTTCCCCGGCGTCGTGATCCTTCTTGCGATGGCGGTTCTCGTCGGTACCTTGGTATCGATCAGGACACCTGTCGCTTCAGTCCGTATCTGGGTCCCCGTCCAGTCCAGTGGCGCTCACTCCGTCGGGACCAGGTCGACATCGCCGTGCTCGCCAGTGTCGGCGGGGTGCAATCCTGCAGACCCGGTCTGACATTGTGCATCGAAGGGCGGCGAGACAATGAAGCGGCACGACACCATGTGCGGGACACCGCTGGGGCCCGAAGACGTGGCCATGATACGCGGCCTTATCAGGACCATTGAGAAAGCCGCCAGTGCGAGAGACAAGGTGCGCAAGCCGAGGATGCGGCCAGGCAGCTCCTCCGGCGGTTCCAGAGCGCAACGACAGACCAAGGGAACCTTCGGCGTCTTCTCAAGACTTGAGACGACCGCCGCATCGACGCTTCAAGATGACGAATGAAACCCTCAGGCCGTCGGGCCGCTGTTTAAGATAGTGCGGGTGTCACCCTGACTGGTACGCCCTTGTAGGACGGGGTCCCGGACTGCCGATCGAAGTGGCGCAGGGACACGACGACATTCATCTCCGGATAGTAGCCCGCGATCGACCCTCTCGGAATATCGTAGGCGACCGCCGTGAAGCCACTCACCAGATGCTTGGCGTCGTCCTCGCCGATCAGCCCCCGGACGTCGATACGGTCGCCGTCCTTCAGCCCTCGACGCTCGAGATCCTCCGCGTTCATGAAAACCACGTCGCGCCGGCCGAACACTCCGCGATATCGATCGTCCAGCCCGTAGACTGTCGTGTTGTATTGATCATGACTGCGGATGGTGGTCAGCACCAGAGCGTCCTGGCGTTCAGGCAGAACGTCGTCGGAGAGGCCGGGAGACAGCAGGAAGTTCGCCTTGCCGTCGGGCGTGTTCCAGCGGCGAAAGGAGGCAGCGACGTCAAGCCTGAAGCCGCCTGGCTTGCGCACGCGCTTGTTGAACTCGAAGAAATCAGGAAAGACCTCTTCGATCTTGTCGCGGATAAGGTCGTAGTTCGCGACCAACCCGATCCAGTCGATGCCATGGCGGTTGCCAAGCGTAGCGCTTGCGATCCCAGCGATGATCGCCGGCTCGGACCGGACAAGTTCGCCGGGCGGATTCAGGAAGCCTCGCGAAGCATGCACCATGGACATCGAATCCTCAACGGTGACCGCTTGCGGACCTGATGCCTGCGTATCGAGGTCGGTGCGCCCAAGACACGGCAGAACGAGGGTGGTCTTCGCCGTCAGCAGATGGGAACGGTTGAGCTTCGTGGCGACGTGGACGGCTAGATCGAGGTTCCGCATGCCTGCGAACGTGGCCTGCGAATCCGACATGGCAACCGCCAGATTTCCGCCAAGGCAGATCAGCGCCTTCGCTCGCCCATCGATGGCGGCCTCCACGGCCTCGATCGCGTTGTGACCTTTTTCATTCGGCGGGCGAAAGCCGAAGGCGCGCTCGATACCGTCGAGGAGCGCCTTGTTCGGAATTTCGGTTATGCCGACTGTCCGGTCGCCCTGGACATTGGAATGACCGCGGATCGGCGCGATGCCCGCGCCTTGGCGACCAATGTTCCCGCGCAGCATCAGGAGGTTGGCGATTTGCTGGACGTTGTAGGTTCCCCTTTCATGCTGCGTGATGCCCATGCCGTAGCAGACGATCACCTTCCCGGCGCTCGCGTAGACGCCCGCCGCGCGCGCGATGGCCCCCTTTGTCAGGCCACTGGCCGCGACGATCTCGTCCCAACCGGTGGCTTCGATTTCGGCGCGAAGCCGGTCGAACCCTGACGTGTGCTCGCCGATGAAAGGCCGATCGAGTATGCCGTAGCCGCCCGCGGCAAGACTTGCCGCGTCGAGCTCGAGCACCGCCTTCATAAGGCCCTTGAGTGCAGCCAAATCGCCGCCGACACGGACCTGGTGATAGGCAGAGGCGATAGGGGTCGAGGACAGCGTGACCATCTCGACGGGATCCTGAGGTGCTGCAAACCGCTCGAGCGCGCGCTCCTTCAGCGGATTGAAGACGATGATCGGCACGCCGCGCCGCGCCGCTTCATGCAGCGTCGTCATCATGCGCGGGTGGTTCGTGCCCGGATTGTGCCCGAAGCTGAAGATGGCATCGGCGTGATCGAAGTCTTCGAGCGTCACGGTGCCCTTACCGACGCCGATGGACTTCGGAAGCCCCACACTGGTGGCTTCATGACACATGTTCGAGCAGTCTGGAAAATTGTTGGTGCCGTAGGCCCGGACGAATAGCTGATACAGAAACGCAGCTTCGTTCGACGCGCGTCCGGACGTGTAGAATTCCGCCTGATCGGGAGAGCCGAGCCTGTTCAATTCACTCGCGACGAGCGCGAATGCCGCGTCCCAGTCGATCGGTTCGAAGCGGTCGCTGTCGGCGTCATATCGCAGCGGAAGCGTCAGGCGTCCGGCATCTTCCAGCTCGTGGTCCGTCCAGTTCCAGAGTTCCGACACGGTGTGCGCTGCGAAGAAGCTTGCGTCGGTTCTCTTTGCGGTCGACTCCCACGTGATCGCCTTGGCGCCGTTTTCGCAAAACTCGAACGAGGAGGTGTGCTTGGGATCTGGCCACGCACATCCGGGACAGTCGAAACCTTCCGGTTGATTTGCCTTCAGCAAGGTCCTGCTGCCCTGGGCGACGATCTGCTGATGGGCCAGCGTCTTTGCAACTGCCTTCAATGCGTCCCAGCCACCCGCTGGGTGATCGTAGCGCTGAATACCGTCGGGGCGTTTCTTCTTCATTGCAGACTCCTTGATAGGTGCTTTCGACTTGGAGCGGTTGGACACCCACTTGGCGACCAGATCCATCTACACGGGCGACCATGGCACATGAGCAGGATTCTCGATCCTGAAAGAGGCCGTCTCCAGGCGGATGGAGACGGCCTAGGGCGGATCTTGGCTTAATCCGCGCGCGCTCCAGCGGAGGGGAGGACGCAGGAGCGTTTCGCTGCTTGCAGCGTATCGCCTTGTGGAGGACGGAGGCGACATATGGAAGGTAGACCGGCCGCCGCCGTTGCATAAGTGGACTTTGGTATTGGCCCGTTATGCTTTGGTATTGGCCTGCCATGGTTTGGCCTTGCTGTCGGACAACAAGCACCGCCCGCAGTGTGAACTGCACCATCGAAAAGGGATGACTTGATGATGAAACGAATGGTCCTCGCAGCGGCCGCGACGGTCTGCCTGTGCTATACAGCGTCGGCTTCGAGCGACGGTGCATGGAACGCTCTGTTTGCCAAAGCGAATGGAACCTGCATCGGCCAGTCAGGATTGACGACGCCCGAGGCATCAGCTCCAGTGGTCTTCGACGATGTGACCGGCAAGATCGCCGTGCTGCTTCGCGGGCAGTCGGGTCGAGGCAAATCCAAGTCAAACGTGAACCTCATCTGCCTCTACGACAAGAAATCCGGAAGGGCGTCGATCGCCGAATATCGCTGGCTCGGCAACTGACGGGTCCAATTGCGGGCTGATTGGTGCGCAGGTGGGGGGCGAGTGCGGGGGTACCTGCCTGCCGAAAGGCCGGACGACTGCCCCCTGAGGCACTCCGTCACGGGCGTCGATCCCGAACTACTTATGAGCGATTGCCGTCAGCCCGGCCCAACCAATAGTACTCTATGGATTTACTGGTATTTGGATTGTACGTTCAGGTGATAAAGGCGATTGCAACGCAAGACATCGCGTCGGGGATTTCATCGCAATGGGCTACGAAATCCTGGTCCTTAAAACTCTTCTCGACGCAGTGCTTAGCGGACTGAAAGTAGATTTCGCCTGCATACTCCTCAATGAAGGGCCGCGTAACGGGACCTTCGAAATGGTGCGGAGTTCGCAAGAATTCACGACGGGCGACGTCCAGACCAGCATCAACCGCCTTCGTTCCCCGGATACGGGCGATTTTCGCGACACGGTGACCATCGCTGGAACCACGATCGCGCTTCATGTGACCTCGGTCGGCGAGGGAGACGTGTCGGGAAAACTCATCGTTGGTTCCAGGCGGCAGGGTTTCCCGCTTGACGACGAGCGCCGATTATTGTCCCAAGCCGTCCTGCAGGCAATGATCGGGCTTCAGCACGGGCGGGCTGAAAGGAGCGGGGATGATCGCTTTGAACCCAAGAACACAGCCGATCTTACCGAAGTGGTGGATTCCATTCCCGGCCTCGCATGGTCGGCAGCCCCGGACGGTTCGGCCGAATACTTCAACGGCCACTATCTGAACTATGTCGGTCTGAGCGCGGACCAACTTCGGGGCATCGGCTGGACGGCGACGGTGCATCCAGACGACATCGACGGGCTAGCGGCAGAATGGCGTGGGATGTTGTCCTTGCGTCGTGGAGGTGAAGCCGAGGCGCGGCTGCGTCGTTTTGATGGCGAATATCGCTGGTTCCTTTTCCGCACCAACCCATTGCTCGACAGATCGGGGGCGGTCGTACGTTGGTATGGGTTGAACATCGATATCGAGGATCGAAAGAGCGCCGCCGATGCGCTCGAGGCGAGCGAGTTCCACTTGCGTCAGCTCACCGAGACCATCCCGCAGGCGCTCTGGAGTGCGACGCCGGACGGGGCCATAGGGTATCTCAACAAAAGAGGCCTGAAATTCCTCGGTGTCGAAGCGGACGATCTGACGGATGGAACCTGGTGGACCGATGGACTTCATCCCGACCAGGTGGAGGCGACCATTCGAACGTGGCGGCATTCGGTCGCCACCGGGGAGCCTTATCAGGTGGAGGTTCTCAACCGGCACCCCTCTGACAAGGACTATCGTTGGGTTGATGTGAGGGCGCTGCCGATGCGCGGCGACAACGGCGAAATTCTCATGTGGTACGGCAGCCTCATAGATATTCATGACCGCAAGATGGCGCAGGAGGATATGGCGGCCAGCGAGAAGAGACTGCAGCTTATCATCGATACGATACCGGGCATGGTCTGGTCAGCACTTCCGGACGGAGGGGGCGATTTTGCAAATCGTCACTTCCGCACATACCTCGGTCTGTCGATGGACGAAGCTCGGGACTGGGGCTGGGCGTCGGCGGTCCACCCGGACGATCTCCCGGAGCTGATGGAGGCCTGGCGTGTCATGGCGGAACTCAGGCAGGCCGGAGAGTGTGAGGCAAGGTTGCGCCGCTTCGATGGGGAGTACCGGTGGTTTCTGTGTCGTGGCAATCCCCTCGTGGATGCCGCCGGCGACGTTAAGTGGTTTGGGATCAACGTTGATATCCATGATTGGAAGCTCGCACAGGACGAACTGCGCGAGGCGCAGGCGGAGCTTTCCCACATGACCCGTGTCATGGGGATGGGGCAGCTCACAGCCGCCATCGCCCACGAACTCAGCCAGCCACTGTCAGGCATCGTGACAAACGCCAGCGCGGGCCTGCACATGCTGAGCACGGAGCCGCCGAACGTGGCAGGTGCACAGGAAACGGTCCGGCGGACAATCCGAGATGCGAACCGCGCTTCGGACGTTACCGAGAGGCTTCGGGCGCTCTACAGCAAAAGTGATCCCGTGGTCGAGGTGGTGGACCTCAACGCCATTGCTCAGGAGGTTATTGGCTTCGCCCACGGCGACCTGCGCAAGAATGGCGTGAGCCTGCGAACCAGTCTCGCCGCCGATCTTCCGGCGGTCAGAGGCGACCGCATCCAGTTGCAACAGGTCATCTTCAATTTCATCAAGAATAGCACCGAGGCGATGAACGGCGTCGTCGGTCGTTCAAAGGATCTGGAAATTTCCACCACGCTGGAGGGGGCGGGTCATGTCCGTCTCGCCGTCAAGGACGCAGGAGTGGGTTTCGATCCGGTGATGTCCGAAAAGCTGTTCAGCCCGTTCTTCACCACAAAGACGAACGGCATGGGGGTGGGCCTGTCGGTTAGTCGCGCAATCGTCGAGAGCCATAACGGACGCCTATGGGCGGAGCCGAACAATGCGTATGGCGCGACGTTTGCCTTCTCGATCCCGGCAGGCGGAGCTGTGTTGGCCAGTTCCGACAGTGACATGTCTTGACGAAACGAAGCCCTTGGCGACCCCCGGCCGATCCTGGCCAGCCCGCAGGAAGGTCACAATGTCTCAGCCCAATCCGGGTGGCCACTGTACGATGGTGTCGGGAACATCAAGGTATTGGGAGTCCAATTTGCCTCAGCTTGGGTGGCCATACCTAAGTGCAATGGCGGGAAACCGCCTCATCCATAAGCTTGTCCTTGCTTTCGCCGTCCATCAAATCCCGCTGGCGATCGTTCACAAGGAGCATTGTCATGGATAGCGAACTCAAAACGACCACGAAAGAAGCCTTGCAGACCGTTTCAGGTGTTATGATGACGCTTGAGCTTGCCGTCATCGCCGTTTCCGACGCCGACCGGAGCAAACTCTTTTACGCAAGTCTAGGCTGGCGGTTCGATATCGATTTCCAAGGCGACGACTACCGGGTGATCCAGTTCACTCCGCCCGGATCAGGATGCTCCGTCATGTTCGGACGAAACATCACCGCGGCGCCCGCTGGTTCGTCGCGCGGATTGCATCTGGTCGTTTCGGACGTGGAGGCCGCGCGACGTGATCTCTTGTCTCGAGGCGTAGAGACGAGCGAGCCCTTCCACGATGTCGGTGGAATATTCCATCATTCCGATGGACGGGGCATCACCCTTGGCGTCAATCCCGAGCGGAAAAGCTATGCGTCCTACGTGGTGTTCCACGATCCGGACGGCAACGAATGGACCATTCAGGAGATCACCACTCGCTTGCCGGGCCGCAGGGGCGATACGGCGTTTACCGACCAGCTCACCAAGGCCGTATGGCCCCCGAATTAAGGTCCACGTTTCATATCGTCCTCTTTGGCCGACCTTTCCCCGGAGGGAACATCGTCGCTCACTCACTGACCGTTCAGTCCACGGCTGGCAGCGCGCCTCCTCGTGCGCTCAGCCCTTTGGTCCATCGCAACCCATCGATTGTCTACCGGTACAATATCGCCCGCGTTCGTCGGTGCTGCGTTATCTTTCAAACACATATCCCCGGGCTGCCACCACGACATATGTCCGAGACGACACTCCAGCGGTCAGTCGGCTGGGTCGAACTCAAATGCCTAACACGGCGGTTGCTTGGTACCGGACGGAGTCTGTCGGCCAACGAAATTCCAGGATCACCGACCTACGCCAGGGCCGTCGATGACACTCCCCGTCAATACGCTCCGCCTCACAGTCAGACGGCAAATCCAACGTCCGAGCCGTCCTGGAAACTGCGGTTCCGCCACTGATTTCCACCAGATGACATCACCGGTATTCTATCACTATCCCGAAAAACGGTTGAGTGAATGCCGTTGTGTGGCAATTCTCCCGACGAGCGACAAGACTTAAATCATTTGCACCGACGCCGAGGGCGGCGGGCGGCCCGAGCAAGGACCGCTGCAATTGAAAAGGACCTATATCATGAGCAATCAGCAGAAGGTCGCCATCATCACCGGCGCATCGCAGGGTATTGGCGAAGGTCTCGTCCGCGCCTATCGCGAGCGGAACTACCGCGTCGTCGCCACCTCGCGTTCGATCAAGCAGGGTTCGGACGATGGCGTGCACGCCGTGGCAGGAGACATCTCCAGTTCGCAGACGGCAGACCGCGTCGTCCGCGAGGCACTCGAGCGCTTCGGCCGCGTGGATACGCTGGTCAACAACGCCGGCGTGTTCACCGCAAAGCCGTTCGTCGACTTCACTCAGGAAGACTACGACCTGAACTTCGGCGTCAACGTCGCCGGTTTCTTCCACATCACCCAGCGTGCGGCCAGGGAAATGCTCAAGCAGGGTTCCGGCCACATTGTCAGCATTACGACGAGCCTTGTAAACCAGCCAGTCGCCAGCGTACCTGCGGCTCTCGCATCGCTCACCAAGGGCGGGTTGAACGCAGTGACGAAGGAACTGGCGATCGAGTTCGCCAAGACCGGTGTCCGAGTGAACGCCGTGTCGCCGGGCATCATCAAGACCCCGATGCACGCTCCTGAGACTCATGAGTTCCTGTCGGCGCTTCATCCCGTCGGCCACATGGGCGAGATCCGCGACATCGTTGACGCCGTGATCTACCTCGAGGGCGCAAGCTTCGTCACCGGAGAGATCCTCCACGTCGACGGTGGTCAGAACGCTGGTCGCTGGTAGGCCTCGATGAGGAACCAGGTGCGTGGCGTGAACGTGCCACGCACCCTCCTGGCAAGTGAAAGGAAAGACAATGGAACTCGTATTGGCCGCCGATCCGATGTGCTCATGGTGCTATGGATTCGGCAAGCAAATGGAGCTTCTGCTCCAGCGGCGTCCGGGCACCGTCTTGAAGATCGTCCTCGGGGGACTTCGCGCGGGCGCAACCGACGTTCTCGACGACGCAGGCAAGCAGTTCAGACTGCACCACTGGGCGAAGGTCGAGGACGCCAGCGGTGTGCCATTCAACCGTGAAGGCCTGCTCGCCCGAACCGGCTTCATCTACGACACCGAACCCGTCTGCCGCGCGGTTGTGACCGCTCGAATCCTTCGGCCGGAAGCGGACCTTCTGAAGGTCTTCCGTGCATTCCAGCACGCCTTCTACGTCGATGCGCTCGACACCACGAACGGCGCGGTGCTTGCAGATGTTGGATCCCGCGCGCTCGAAGCGCTTGATCATCCCGTCTCCCTCGACCAATTCCTTGAAACGTGGAAGAAACGGAGCACCATCGAAGAGGCCGCGACAGACTTCGCGACGGCTCGTGCCATGGGCGTTTCCAGCTTCCCCACGCTGTTTTTGAAGAAGGGTGGAACTCTTCGCAGGGTCGGCGCTGGATATGCACACGTCGACGAACTTGAGAAGCATCTTGCGGCAATGGCCGCCTAGCAGATCGATCCAGGTCTCGAACGAGGAGATTACGAAATGCCAATAGTCACCGTACAGGTAACCCGCGAAGGCACGAAGCCCGATCGCAGCTCGGTCACCGCCGAGGAGAAGGCCGCGATCATCGCCGGCGTGAGCCAGGTCATGCTCGACGTTCTCAACAAGCCGCTGGAATCGACCTACGTGGTGATCGAGGAGGTCGAACTGGACAACTGGGGCTGGGGAGGCCTTCCGACTGCACAGTACCGGAAGAAGAAGGCTGAAGGAAAAGCCTGATTCCGGCAGAGATCCGGGGAACATGAACATCACGCCGCCGGTGGCCGGCCGGCGGCGTTACGAAGGTGGCAGGGCCATCGCTCAGCAACTGGGACCCGGGACCCCATCAACGTATCAGCCATACCATCGTTCAATTGTGCTGGATTCCGTTCTGACCGATGTCTGGATCCCATGCCTGGCGACGTTTCGATCGCAATGCCGAGGAACAGAAAAATTGTGAAGCGGCGCGTTGGAACTCGTGCCGACTTTTTCCGAAGCGCGGGCAATAGATGCAACACCTACGGGAGACGCCCGATGCCCCTCGTTAAAGTACACGTCTTGAAAGGCCGTTCACCTGCGGAGCTCGATACGCTGCTCGACACCATCCACGACGTCGTCGTTGAATCCTTTGGAGTTCCGCATAAGGATCGATATCAAATCCTTCACGAGCACGGCTCGTCGCACCTCCGGGCGCTGGATACCGGGCTCGACATCGCACGGACCGGCAAATTCCTTCTGCTCGAAATTATCAGCCGTCCGCGATCCCGCGACGCCAAAGTGGCATTCTACTCGAACCTCGCACTCGCGCTGCAAGCTCGCTGCGACGTCGGACCAAACGACGTGATGGTCTCCATGCTTAACAATTCGGACGACGACTGGTCGTTCGGCTTGGGCAGGGCGCAGTTCCTGACAGGGGAGCTTGAATAGACACTGATCGCCCCAGTGGTTGAGATCGCTGTCATCGAATACGAAGCAGGCGCTCCGATACCGTTGGGCTTGCGATACGGCGCCGCCCGTCATTGACGGTCGATGATGGACCGGCCGACCGAAGGCCCCATGCCCATGCCCATGCCCATGCCGTCGGGTTTCGTCGTGTCGAAGGCGTCGAATATCGTCGTCGAGACAGGTTTGGCAACTGTCCCTCGTTGCTGAGGTTCGTGAGCCATGGGAGCAATGACGTCGGGCGGGGGAGCTCGACATCGCCTGCCCGAATTCACGATTGGCGATGAGTATGAGCGATACGATCGTCAGAACGTTTTTGCTTCCCATCTGGCGCTAACCGATACCAAGGTACAGGCGATACCAACGTGCAAATGTAATCCGAAGCGATCCTCGGCATACTTCGGTTCGTGCAGTCATTGCGCTGCGGAACAGAATTGGAAGGAGCCGAACGATGAAGATTCTGATGGTATTCACCTCGCATGACATGCTCGGAAACACCGGGCGAAAGACGGGATTCTGGCTCGAAGAGGGTGCTGCGCCCTACTATGTCTTCCGCGACGCCGGCGTAGATTTGACGCTCGTGTCACCCAAGGGCGGCCAGCCGCCGGTCGACCCCAAGAGCGATCTGCCAGAGAACCAGACTCCAGCCATGACGAGGTTCAAGCAGGACGCGGTCGCACAGAAAGTGTTCGCGACGACAAAGAAGCTGAGCGAAGCGCGCTCCGAAGATTTCGACGCAGTCTTCTATCCTGGCGGCCATGGTCCCATGTGGGATCTCGTGGACAATCCCGAGTCGATCAAGCTCATCGAGTCTTTCTACAACTCTGGCAAGCCTGTCGCTGCAGTCTGCCACGCGCCCGCCGTGTTGCATCGGGTGACCTATCAAGGAGCTCCGATCGTCAAGGGCAAGCGGGTGACGGGCTTTACCAACGGCGAGGAGGAAGAAGTGCAACTCACGAAGGTCGTGCCGTTCCTCGTCGAGGACGAGCTGAAGCGGCTCGGCGGTCTCTACGAGAAGAAGCCGAACTGGGAGAGCTTCGCAATTACCGACGGCAGGCTGATCACGGGACAAAATCCGGCATCTTCGACCGCCGGAGCGCAGGCACTCGTCAAGCTTCTCACCAGCGCGAATGCCGGCGTAACCGCCGCTTAGGCCAGGCATATATGAGCGAAAAGTGGCCGCGAGATGAGTACTCGCGGCCGATCTTGAACGACGAGATGCGCGAGGCATGGGTTTCGATGCCTGTCGGCAGTTCCCGCGTTCGGCGGCACAGGGGCAGAACTGGTGGTCGTCGAAGATGGCAATGATATCGAGGTGAGGGCGAAAGCCGCCGAGAGGCGGCAGGCCGTCTCGGGCGGGAGGGAGACGGCTGCCCGGATCTGGACGATCCGCTTGCTCCAGCGGAGGGGAGACGTTGAGGGTTCTTCGGTTTTGCCAGATCGTCTCAGGCGCTGGATGAAAGCTGTCTTGAGCAGCCGGGTCGCCTAAGTGAACTATGGTATTGCCCGTTGGTGCCGGAAGAGATCCAGAATGGCTGACGCCGCCGGGAACTCCGATCTCAGGTGAACTCCAACCTTTGAGCCTGGGAACCTCAGATCCGCCGCAAATACCTGGCGGATCTGGGCTCGATCAGACTGGCTGACCGCCATCCTCTTCTTCGAACGTGACCGCAACGTCCGCGTTCGCCGAAAGACGGACCGTGTCGCCTTCCACGTCAGCTACGAGACTGATGTCGATAAAGTGGTGATGACCCTTGTGAGAACCTTCACCGCTATCCTTCTTGGTCAACTTGATACGGTCGCCGTCGACCCTGTCGACGGTTCCAACGTGGACGCCGTCCGCGCCGATAATTTCCGCATGTTCTTTTATTTTCGAGTGATCGATCATTTTCGTTCTCCTTTGTGCGAGGACAACGCACCGGGAGGGCAAAAGTGCCGTTGTCCTCGCACGCTTGCTGGCGGCTGCTCGCTTTCGTTGCGCGACGAAAAAGCCAGCCTTCCTGAAGCGTTTCCGTCCAACGAATGTGTCGGGCGATACCATCGTATAATGGATCGAGGGAGCGTAAGGTTGTTCTCTGCCCTGGAAGACGGTTCGGGTCGCCCGTGGCGTTACCTCGCTGGGCGACGCAGCCCTCGTCATCACCGTTGGGAGAGCGTGGCATGGTCTACCTGCTTTCGGTCAACGTCGGCCTGCCGCGCGACATCGAATGGCAGGGAAGGGTTGTGAACACTGCCATATGGAAGATGCCTGTCGAGGGCTTGCGCATGGTGCGTCGCCTGAATATCGACGGCGACGGGCAGGCGGATCGTGCCGGGCACGGTGGCGAGACGCGCGCGGTGTATGTCTACCAAATGGATTCCTACCGCTATTGGGAGGAACACCTAAACCGGAGCGATTTCGTCTCCGGCCAGTTCGGCGAGAATTTCACCGTAGAGGGCCTTCCGGACGCAGAAGTGTGCATCGGCGACCGTTATCGCATCGGCGAAGCCCTGTTCGAAGTGACGCAGCCACGTGTCACCTGTTACCGGCTTGGTATCAGAATGAACGTGCCGGAAATGGCGGCGCTATTGGTGTCGCACGGGCGACCGGGATTCTACTTCCGTGTCCTCGAAGAAGGAAAAGTTCAGGCAGGGGACGAAATCACACAGGTGGCATCGGGGAAGGGCGGCATGACAGTCGCCGACATCAATGCCCTTCTCTACAAGCCGGGTCATCCGCGCGATCGGCTGGAACGCGCACTGCAAATTCCGGCCCTTAGTGCCGGCTGGCGTCGCTCGTTCCAGGCATTGCTGGAAGAGACCGACGCCTCTACCGGAAATGCAGGGCTTACCGGAAAGCCGCACACCAGGCCGGGGTGGAACGGCTTTCGTCAATTCAGGGTATCGCGCAAGACGGTAGAGAGCGATCGCGTCACGTCCCTCGAGCTCGAGCCGACCGATGGCAAGCCGCTGGCGGACTATCAACCAGGGCAGTTTATCGTGCTGCGGCTAAGGCCGTCTTCCGCTCCGCTTCTGCTGCGCAGCTACTCCCTGTCGGGTAGGTTGGACGGCATGCATTACAGGGTTAGCGTCAAAAGGGAAAACCACGGCGCGGCCAGCCGCTACGTCAACGGCGAACTGAGCGTTGGCGAGATAGTGGAGGCTAGCGCCCCGCGCGGCGGCTTTACGCTGGTGCCGGGCGACGCGCCTGTCGTCCTGATGAGTGCAGGTATCGGAGCGACGCCCGTCCTGGCCATGCTTCATGCCCTGGTTGCCGAACATTCTACAAGAGTAATCTGGTGGCTCTACGGCGCGCATAATGGCCGGGAGCATCCGTTTGCAGGAGAAGTGCGCGGGCTTCTAAGATCCCTCCCGAATGCTCGAAGCATGATATGCTACAGCGCGCCCGACCCTCGCGATGATCCGGGCATCGATTACGATAAGCGATCCCACCTGGATGCTGCGGTGATCGAGGAGCTGGGCCTGCCTTTGGACGGCGACTTCTATCTCTGTGGACCGTCGAGTTTCATGAGCGATCTAACAGCAGGGATCGCTAACCTCGGCGTCGAACCCGGTCGCATACACACCGAAATGTTCGGCTCGAGGTCATCGATAACGCCAGGAATCGCTGCTTCGCCGAGCCGACCGCCGCATCAGCCGGACGGGCCTCCCGGATCGGGTGCTCTGGTCACCTTTGCCCGCAGCGGTCTCAGCGTGCCGTGGAACTCGCAGTTCACCAGCCTGCTCGAACTCGCTGAGGCATGCGACGTGCCGGTGCGCTGGTCATGCAGGACCGGCGTCTGCCACACGTGTGAGACGGGAATGGTCTCTGGTGCGGTTTTCTACCGTCCTGAACCGATCGACTATCCGGCGGAGGAAAACGTACTTCTTTGCTGCGCCAAGCCGAAAGCCGACATCGTCATCGATATGTAGCGTTCCTGCTCCCGCCAGTCATTGCCAACGCGAAATGGAGAAACAGATGAGATCGGACATTGTGCCCGGAGCCGCCTTCCCAGACTACGAACTGAGCGATCACACGGGAAAGCGCCGGAAGCTCTCGGAACTTCAAGGGTGGTATCCAATGGTGCTTGTCCTCAGCCGCGGCAGCTTCTGCCCGAAGGACCGTCGCCAGGCGGAAGGCCTCCTTCAACTCCACCGAGAGATGGAAGTGGGATACTGCAGGCTGGTCACTATCAGTACCGACACCATCGTTGAAACCCACGAGTTTCGAAGTGGGGTCGGGGCGCACTGGCCCTTTTTGTCGGACCCGCGACGAACGGTCCAAAAGGACTTGGACATTGCAGAGTACACCGATCCGGGGCACGATCCGATGATTCCTCACGTCATCGTTCTTGAACCGGGACTGGTTGTCCATAAGGTCTACAATGGCTACTGGTACTTTGGTCGGCCGACAGTGGAAGAACTTCGACAGGATCTTCGCGCGGTCGGGAAGAAGTGCTTGCCGGACTGGGATATCACCCGGCCAGAGCTTCGCAAGGCTGTGGCGGAAGGGCGCAAGGAGCTGTTCTTTCCATACGGCAAGTCGATTGGTCAGTCCCTCGCCGACGGGTCGTGAGGCGGAGGGATGCCAGTCCGAACTCGTAACCTTGTCGGTGTGGGCACCTGCCGCCTATTGGGCAGATCCGGTGGCCTGCGCGACCAGGTAGTGTTTTTGATCGCGGGCAGATATTGCAATTCATAGTGTTGAAAAATGTGGCGTTATCCTGTTTCCACCACCCAGGCGCGACGATATGCGCGTGGGTCCGGTTCGGCCATTGACCCCCGCAGTCCCTGGCGGCGTCCATGGATGAAGAGATCATGAGCCGCACCAACGCTACGGTCTTCCGGCTAAATCAGGGGATACCGGCAGGAACTGTTAGACGGGTGCGGTCATTCCATGACATTATCGACACTGCGGACATCGAAATTATCGCCGCCTGACCGGGGAATTTCATGTCGGATATTCGCAAGACCATCGTCGTTGCCGTCGCCGAGAACGGCATCATCGGCCGCGACGGCGACATGCCCTGGAGGCTGGCGACCGATCTGAAGCGCTTCAAGGCGCTGACTTTAGGCAAACCCGTCATCATGGGCCGCAAGACCTATGATTCGATCGGCAAGCCACTGCCCGGCCGTCCGAACATTGTGATTTCCCGGCATGCCGCCATCGATCATCTCGGCGTGAGGACAGTCGGCTCAGTGGTCGAGGCCGTGGCCGTTGCCGAGGAACTGGCGCGGCAGGACGGCGTCAGCGAAATCTGCGTCATCGGTGGCGGTCAGATATATGGACAGGCCATCGGCCTTGCCGATCGTCTCTGCGTCACTCATGTGAAGACGGTCGTGGACGGCGACGCATCTTTCCCGGCTATCGATCCGACAGTTTGGCGCGCCGGGGAAACCGTCGATGTGCCGGCTGGCGACAAAGACAGCTACCCCACACGTTTCGTGGTCTACGACAGGCGTTGAACGCTGAAAACCAACTATTTTCCAATAAATATCGCCAAGTTCCTCATGTCGCGTTGAAAGCCGATGCGGCGATACCTATAACGGTCACGATCGCAGATCTCCGCCGCCCCCGTGGGTTCGGCGATCGCAAGTTTTAACGAACAACGAGGTTTTGATGCCCTGGAGCAATCAGAATGGCGGCGGCGGCCCTTGGGGCGGCGGCGGCGGTAACAATCAGGGACCATGGGGGCAGGGGCCGAACCGCCCACGCGGCGGTGGTGGCGGGAAGGGCGGTCCGCCCGATCTCGAGGATATCATTCGGCGTGGTCAGGACCAGCTTCGCGGCATCGTGCCGGGCGGGTTCAACACCGGCGTCCTTCTTATCGTTGCGGCTGTCGTCGCAGCGTTCTGGCTTTTCCAGTGCATCTATATCGTGCAGCCTGATGAGCGTGGCGTGGAATTGCGCTTCGGCAACCCGAAGTCGGAGATTTCGATGCCCGGCCTGC
Organism: Rhizobium sp. P1_C7; assembly: GCF_056406295.1. Classification (NCBI taxonomy): domain Bacteria; kingdom Pseudomonadati; phylum Pseudomonadota; class Alphaproteobacteria; order Hyphomicrobiales; family Rhizobiaceae; genus Rhizobium; species Rhizobium sp. P1_C7. The sequence continues at coordinate 96,544 of NZ_JBFUAL010000009.1, read as the reverse complement.
ACTTCCACCTGTGGCCCATGGAAACTGTCGAGATCGTCAAGGTGACGGTGCAGCAGCAGAACATCGGTGGGACAACCTCTTCGTCGGCAACCGGACTGATGCTGTCGGGCGACCAGAACATCCTCAACGTTCAGTTCTCGGTCTTCTTCACCGTGACCGATCCGAAGGCGTATCTCTTCCACGTCGAGAATCCGGCGGAAACGCTGCAGCAGGTCGCCGAAAGCGCCATGCGCGAAGTCGTCGGCCGTCGTCCTGCGCAGGATACGTTCCGCGATAACCGCCAGCCGATCGAGGCCGAAGTCGCCGCCATCGTGCAGGGCACGATGGATCGCTATCGGAGCGGCATTTCGATCAATGCGATCACCATTCAGGACGTTGCGCCGCCGCGTGAGGTCGCCGATGCCTTTGAAGAAGTGCAGCGCGCCGACCAGGACAAGCAACGTCTCGTCGAAGAGGCAAACCAGTACGCCAACCAGAAGCTCGGCCAGGCCCGCGGTGACGCGGCGCAGATCCGGGAAGCGGCTGCTGCGTACAAGGATCGCGTCGTCAAGGAAGCGGAAGGTGAGGCGCAGCGCTTCAACTCCATCAATGACGAATACTCCAAGGCCCCCGAAGTGACACGCAAGCGACTGTTCCTCGAAACGATGGAGCAGGTGCTGAAGAATTCCAAGAAAGTCGTGATCGACGAGAAGCAGGGGGTCGTACCCTATCTGCCGCTCAACGAGATCGGCAAACCCGCACAGCAGGGAGGTTGAGCCATGACTTCGAACAAACTCCCAGTCATTCTCATCGTTCTCGCGGTGCTGCTGCTCGGCCTCTATTCGTCGGTCTTCGTGGTCAATGCGCGCGAACAGGCGATCGTCGTCCGCTTCGGTCAGATCCAGTCTGTCAAGACTGAGCCAGGAATCTACTTCAAGCTACCCTTCACGTTCATGGATGCCGACCGCGTCCAGATCGTCGAAAAGCAGGCACTGCGCTTCGATCTCGACAACATCCGTGTCCAGGTTCGCGGCGGTGCGACCTTCGACGTCGATGCCTTCGTCATCTACGACATCAAGGATGTCCGCCGCTTCCGCGAGACGGTTTCTGGCGATCGCGAGTCTGCCGAAGCTCGTCTTCGCACGCAGCTCGATTCCTCCCTGCGCCGCGTCTACGGTCTGCGTGATTTCGACGCTGCTCTTTCCGAAGAGCGTGTCGCGATGATGCTCGAAGTTCGTGACGACCTGCACCGGGATGCCGAGGCACTTGGTCTCAACATCCAGGATGTTCGTATCCGTCGTACCGACCTGACGCGCGAAGTTTCGCCGAAGACCTATGACCGCATGCGCGCCGAACGTCTGGCGGAAGCCGAACTGCTGCGCGCACAAGGTGGCGAAGAAGGCCAGCGCCGTCGCGCTATCGCCGACAGGCAGGTGGTGGAGATCACTGCCGAAGCGCAGCGCGACTCGGAAATCCTGCGTGGCCAGGGTGATGCCGAACGCAACCGTCTGTTTGCCGACGCCTTCAACAAGAACCCGAACTTCTTCGAGTTCTACCGCTCGATGGCGGCTTACACCACTGCGCTGTCCTCGCAGGACACGACCCTGGTGCTGTCGCCGAACTCGGAGTTCTTCCGCTACTTCAACAGCGCGTCGGGCTTCCCGGGGGGCGTTCCGCCGGTGCCTGTGACACCGCCTGCGGCTCCAACGCCGCCGGCTGCGCCCGCGAACTGATCGCGCTCGATCGCGCTTTCCAAACAAGGGGCCGGCATCTTGCCGGCCCCTTGCATTTTGGTGGAGCGACGGCTCGCCCTGGCGCTTCCGCGGTGTCCCACGCAGATTGCACGGGATTTCGCGAAAAGGTGATTTCACCCTCCATCATTCCGCCTTATGCTCATGGTCTTAGTGCGCTTTTGACCCACACGAGGATGCTTGATGGCCCCCACGATACGCCCGACCTACAGACGATCGCTCGCTCTTCTGGCCGGCGCTGCACTTCTGGCTAATGTCGGTTTCACCGGGGTGGTCCATGCGCAGGGCACACCGCCGACGAACGGTCCGGCGTCCGTTGCCGATCTTGCCGAAGGGCTTCTCGATGCGGTCGTGAACATCTCCACATCGCAGAATGTGAAGGACGACGAAGGGGCAGGTCCGGCTCCGCGCGCCCCGGACGGATCGCCTTTCCAGGAGTTCTTCAACGACTTCTTCAACAAGCAGAAGGGCAAGCCGGGCGGCAATCACAACGTCAATTCGCTCGGTTCTGGCTTCGTGATCGATCCGCAGGGCTATATCGTCACCAACAACCACGTGATCGAGGGCGCTGACGACATCGAAGTGAATTTCGCCGACGGCAGCAAGCTCAAGGCCAGGCTGATCGGCACCGACACAAAGACGGACCTTTCCGTGCTGAAGGTGGAGCCGAAGACGCCGCTGAAGTTCGTGAAGTTCGGCGATTCCAGCGGTATGCGCATCGGCGACTGGGTGATGGCCATCGGCAATCCGTTCGGTTTCGGCGGGTCGGTGACCGTGGGCATCATTTCCGGGCGTGGCCGCAACATCAATGCCGGCCCCTACGACAATTTCATCCAGACCGATGCGGCGATCAACAAGGGCAACTCTGGTGGACCTCTGTTCAACATGAAGGGCGAGGTGATCGGCATCAATACGGCCATCATTTCGCCGAGCGGTGGTTCGATCGGCATCGGCTTCTCTGTTCCTTCGGAGCTTGCGGCAGGCGTCGTTCAGCAGTTGCGCGAATTCGGCGAGACGCGGCGCGGCTGGCTCGGCGTGCGCATTCAGCCGGTGACCGACGATATCGCCGACAGTCTCGGCCTGTCGAGCGCCAAGGGAGCGCTGGTTGCAGGCGTCATCAAGGGTGGACCGGTGGATGACGGTTCGATCAAGGCCGGCGATGTCATCCTGAAATTCGACGGCAAGGCTGTCAACGAGATGCGCGACCTCCCGCGCGTCGTGGCGGAAAGCCCCGTTGGCAAGGAAGTCGATGTACTGGTGTTGCGCGATGGGAAAGAGCAGACCGTCAAGGTGAGGCTCGGGCGCCTGGAAGACAGCGATCAGGCGGCTGCCAACGACGACGGTTCGGATAGTTCGCAGGGTGGCGTTATCAATCCGGATCCCGATGAGAACCAGGATATGGATGAACCCGGCGGCGACCAGACCCAGCCGGTGCCTGACGGAAAGGGTAAGCCTGCTCAGCCGGCGCCGGATGCCTCCTTGGCCAAGAACGTTCTCGGTCTCTCGCTCTCGGCATTGAGTGCCGAAACCCGCAAGACCTTCGGCATTGCCGAAAGCGTTGACGGTGTTCTCGTTGCCGAAGTGGCGCCCGGATCGCTTGCGGCGGAAAAGGGGTTGAAGGCCGGCGACGTGATCGTAGAGGTGGCGCAGGAGTTCATGCGCTCTCCTGACGCCGTCGCTGCCAAGGTGCAGTCGCTGAAGCAGGAAGGCCGACGCAACGCCCAGATGATGATCGCGTCGGCGAATGGCGACCTGCGCTTCGTCGCAGTGCCCATGGAATGAGCGTCAGGACCGGGCCCTCGGGGCCGCTCCACTACGCCGTGACGAAATCCGTCTTTCGGTAACCCTGGATGTAGAGCAGGGCGCTCAGGTCGCCGTGGTTGATCTCGATCCTCGCTTCCGCTGCCACAGCCGGCTTGGCGTGGAGCGCGACACCAGATCCGGCCAGGTGCAGCATGCCGAGATCGTTCGCCCCATCGCCGACGGCGATTGCCTCTTCCGGCAAAATGCCAAGCTTTTCCGAGATGTCGTTGAGCGCATCGACCTTGGCTTGCCTTCCAAGGATCGGCTCGGCGACGAAGCCGGTCAGGATGCCGTCTTCTTCCAAAAGGATGTTGGCGCGATTTTCGTCGAAGCCAAGCGTCTCAGCGATCCGGCTCGTGAAGACGGTGAAGCCGCCGGAGACGAGGGCTGTATGGTGCCCCTTCGACTTCATGGTGGCGATCAGCTCCGGGCCGCCTGGCGTGAGCGTGATGCGCTTGGCGATGACGTCATCGACCACGGAGATCGGCAGACCCTTCAGCAGGGCGACGCGCTCGCGAAGGGCCGGCTCAAAGGCGATTTCGCCGTTCATCGCGCGGGCGGTGATCGCCGCTACCTTGTCCTTGAGGCCGACTTCGGCGGCGAGCTCATCGATGCATTCCTGCCCGATCATTGTCGAATCCATATCCGCGATCAGCAGTTTCTTGCGCCGCGTCTCCGCCTCCTGGATGACCAGATCGATCGGCGCGCCGGCGATCGCCGCCAGAATGGCGGCTCGCGCAGCCTTCGCCTCCGTGCCATCGCGGAGGGCGATGTCGCAGGCAATTCCATCGGCGAGCCAATAGAGACCGGACGCTTTCACGGCCTCGGCGGCCTTCTCGGCGATTACCGCCGTGAGAACGGGATTTGACGGATTGGCAACAAGCGTGGCAACGAGGGCCATGATGGAAAACCTTCTGAGCGCAATGGACGCGATCCTGATAACCGGGCCAACCGCCAGCGGCAAGTCCGCGCTGGCGGTTGAATTGGCGAAACGCCACAACGGCGTCGTCGTCAATGCCGACAGCATGCAGATCTACGATACGCTGCGGGTCCTTACTGCGCGTCCTTCCGAAGACGACATGCAGGGCGTGCCGCATTGTCTCTATGGCCATGTGCCGGCCGGCAGCGCCTATTCCACCGGCGCTTGGCTGCGCGACGTGGCAGAGCTTCTGCCGCGTCTTCGGGCTGAAGGCCGCTTGCCGGTTTTCGTCGGCGGCACCGGCCTCTATTTCAAGGCGCTGACAGGTGGCCTGTCGGACATGCCGGCGATTCCCGATGAGGTCCGCGCCCGCCTGCGAGCCCGCCTGCAGGAGGAGGGCGCCGAGCGCCTTCATGCGCAATTGGCCGAAGGCGATCCACCTGTTGCCGCAGTGCTTGGCCCGYAGGACGGGCAGCGGATCGTTCGGGCACTGGAAGTGCTGGAGGCGACCGGTCGGTCAATTGCCGAGTTCCAGGGACGCGCAGGGCCGATGATCGTGGATCCGGAGGCTGCGCGGAAGATCGTCGTGCTGCCCGAGCGCGCCGTCCTGCATGCGCGGATCAACGGCCGGTTCGAAACGATGCTGGATCAGGGGGCGGAGGACGAGGTCAGGGCGCTTCTGGCCCTTTCTCTCTCCACCGACATGCCCGTCATGAAGGCGATCGGCGTGTCCCAGATCGCAGCCATGCTCGAGGGTGCGATGTCGCGCAGCGAGGTTCTGGAAAAGGGCGCCGCAGCAACCCGCCAATATGCCAAGCGGCAGATGACATGGTTCCGCAACCAGATGGATAAGAGCTGGGAACGGCGGGAGTAAACCCGCACGAGGCACTTAATCCTTGTCGTAGAGGCTGCTGAGCGGCTTCTTCAGTATGCTTTCGCGCAGGGAGACGCCTGGCTCGCGGCGAATGCTCGCCGGCGCTGCCGGCGGCTCGGCCGGCCGTGGCGGTTGTCTCGGCTCCGCACGCATCTCGCGGCGTAGGGCCTCGAGGCGGCTGTCGATGGATGACATGTCGGCAGGTGCGCCGAAGCTGTCGCGCGACGGTGACGAGGAGAGCGGTTCGCGCGGCGCAGGGGCTCGCGGCAGCATGTCCTGGCGGTATGGTTCGATCGGCGCAAGCGGCGGAGTGGTCGTCGTCTGGGCGGGAATGAGCGGAGGGTAGGTTCGGTCTGCAAAATTCAGCGGGTACTCTTCGTCACCCTCTTCCTGCAGGCCAGCGGAGGCGGCCTTGTAACTCTGCTGGAAGGCGGAGATATCGGGGGCGCTGACAGCACGCATGCGCGTCACGATCTTGCGCAGATCGACATTGTCAGGATCCTCCTCAACGACCTTGGCACTGGCACTCGCGCTGTTGGCCTTTGGAATAAGCTCTTGCGAGACACGCGAGAAGCGCATGCGCATCGGCACGCTGATGGCCTCGCCGAAGGCGATCGCCTCGCCGTTGCCGATCGAGGAAATGAAGCTCGTCGTCGAGATGGACGAATTCGGGATGGCGGAGCGGATGATTTCCTGGTCGCGGTCGTTGGAAAGGCGCATGGCAAAAAGCGTCGAGCACTGCGACAGGATCGTCTGGTCAAGTTCGCCCGGACGTTGCGTAATGATGCCGAGCGAGACACCGTATTTGCGGCCCTCCTTGGCAATACGGGCAATTGCCTGCCTGGTCGGGAAGAAGCCGAGGGTCGGGTCCGACGGAATGTAGCGGTGCGCCTCTTCGCAGACCACCAGCATATGAATGGCACCCTCGCTCCAGAGCGCGATTTCGAAAGCCATTCGGCAGAGCACCGATGCGACCGAATTCACCACTTCGGACGGGATGCCGGAGAGCTGGAACGTGCAGATAGGCTTGTTGTCGCCGGGTACCCGGAAGATCTCCGCCACCGTCTCCATGATCGTATCGCTGATCGTGTTGTTGGAGAACATGAAATGGTAGCGCGGGTCGTTGATCGCGGCGATGACGCGCATCTTCAACGAGCGCAGGAACGGCTTTTCGCTGCGGCCTTCCAGGCGCCCGATGCGCTCGTCGATCAGGGCGAGCAGATCCGCCATGCGGTAGGGAACAGGGGTATCGGCGGTAACCGAGCTCTTTTCCGTGGCGCGCCGAACCAACGAATTGTCATTGCCGCGGAAGGCACGCTTTGCTTCCGGCAGGATATCGCGGAGCATATCGAGTTCTTCCGGCACCGGCGGTCTACCGCGGAAGACGACTTCGGCAAACTCCTCCAACCGCATCAGCCAGAAAGGCAGATCGAGCGTATCCGTGTCGATGACGACCGAGTGGTTCGGGAAGGCGGCGGCGAATTCGTTGTGGGGATCCAGGATCAGGACGCGCAGCTTGGGGTCGGCCTCGATCGCCTTGTGCAGCAACAGCGAGACGGCGGTCGATTTGCCGACGCCGGTCGATCCGACAATGGCGAAGTGCTTCGACAGCATCGAGGGAACGTGGATCGCCGCGTCGATGCTCTCGTCTTGCGTCAGCTTGCCGATGACGGCGGTCGTGCCACTGCCGGCGTCATAGATGCGCATCAGATCGGTGGTGCGAATGCGGTGGGCGACGGCACCCAGATAAGGATAGCGCGAAATGCCGGTCGAGAATTCCTCGGTGCCGTCCTCGTCGACGCGGACTTCGCCGAGCAGTTCCGTCTCGACCTTGAAATAGTTGTCTTCGCCTTCGCCCCAGGCGTGGGTGCCTGTGTTCATGGCGTAGACCAGAGCCACCACGCGATTGCGGCCGACGCTGATGGAAATCAGTCTGCCGACGGACCAGAGTTCGGTGAGATCGGTGTTGCCCGCTTCGGCTGTGGCGCCGATCGTGGCCTTGGAACCGCTGCACGCAACGACGCGCCCGAGAAGCCTGTTTCCCGGCACTTGACCGTCGCGACGGTCATCCTCGCCTGACGTCTCTGAGTCGCTGTTCAGCAAAGGGCTACTCCCTGCGATTGCGAAGAAGGATAGGGGCGAACCTTTAATAAAACCTTCAACCCGCTGCTGGCTCTGGCCGATCGGCATGGCGAGGGCCGGATTTTTATTGCTGTGAGCGTTGACGATGCGAAATTTTGTGTCTATCACTTCCGCCCATGAAGATAGCAGCAGCTCTTATTGTGGTGGGACAGCGCATGGGCAGGATGGTGTAACCATCCGGCGATAGCCACCCATGCGCGACACAACAGGCTCCCGAAGGGGCCTTTTTTTATGCCTGAAATTCAGGCTCCCGGACACAGAACTCAATTCCAGCAGTCAAAACGGAACAAAAACATGACGGGCACGGACAAGCAGACGGACGATAATCGTATGACGGGCGCAGAGATCGTTCTCCGTGCCCTGAAAGACAATGGTGTCGAACACCTCTTCGGCTATCCCGGTGGTGCGGTGCTGCCGATCTATGACGAGATCTTCCAGCAGGAGGACATCAAGCATATTCTCGTTCGCCACGAGCAGGGTGCCGGCCACGCGGCCGAGGGCTATGCCCGTTCCACCGGCAAGGTCGGCGTCATGCTTGTCACGTCGGGTCCGGGCGCGACCAATGCCGTCACGCCGCTGCAGGACGCGCTGATGGATTCTATTCCGCTCGTCTGCCTGACCGGCCAGGTCCCGACCTCGCTGATCGGCTCCGACGCGTTCCAGGAATGCGACACGGTCGGCATCACGCGTCCCTGCACCAAGCACAACTGGCTGGTCAAGGACGTCAACGAACTGGCGGCGACCATTCACGAAGCCTTCCGCATCGCCCAGTCGGGTCGTCCGGGTCCTGTTGTCGTCGACATTCCGAAGGACATCCAGTTTGCCACCGGCACCTACACGCCGCCTGCAGCGCATGCGATCCAGAAGAGCTACCAGCCGAAGGTCCAGGGCGACTTGAACCAGATCCATGCGGCGATCGAGCTGATGGCAAATGCGCGCCGTCCCGTCATCTACTCCGGCGGTGGCGTCATCAACTCCGGTCCCGAGGCTTCCAAGCTGCTGCGGGAGCTTGTCGAACTGACAAACTTCCCGATCACGTCGACGCTGATGGGTCTCGGCGCCTATCCGGCATCCGGCAAGAACTGGCTGAAGATGCTCGGCATGCACGGATCCTATGAGGCCAACATGGCAATGCATGATTGCGACGTCATGGTCTGCATCGGCGCGCGGTTCGACGACCGCATTACCGGCCGTCTCAACGCCTTCTCGCCGAACTCCAAGAAGATCCATATCGACATCGATCCGTCGTCGATCAACAAGAACGTTCGCGTCGATATCCCGATCCGTGGCGATGTCGGCAATGTTCTCGAAGATATGGTTCGCTTGTGGCGGGCCCTGCCGAAGAAGCCGGAGAAGAGCCAGACCGCCGAGTGGTGGGCGGATATCGAGCGCTGGCGTGCGCGCAACTCCTTCGCCTACACCAAGAGCAACGACGTCATCATGCCGCAATATGCGCTGGAACGCCTGTTTGCCCTGACCAAGGATCGCGACACCTACATCACGACTGAAGTCGGCCAGCACCAGATGTGGGCTGCGCAGTTCTTCGGCTTCGAGCAGCCGAACCGCTGGATGACATCGGGTGGCCTCGGCACCATGGGTTATGGCCTGCCGGCAGCGCTCGGCGTCCAGATCGCTCATCCCGACAGCCTCGTCATCGACATCGCCGGTGATGCGTCGATCCAGATGTGTATCCAGGAGATGTCGGCTGCGATCCAGCACGATGCGCCGATCAAGATCTTCATCATGAACAATCAGTACATGGGCATGGTGCGCCAGTGGCAGCAGCTGCTGCATGGCAACCGCCTGTCGAATTCCTACACGGAAGCGATGCCCGACTTCGTCAAGCTGGCCGAAGCCTACGGCGCCGTCGGCCTGCGTTGCGAAAAGCCGGGCGATCTCGATGCGACCATTCAGGAAATGATCGACGTCAAGAAACCTGTCATCTTCGATTGCCGCGTTGCCAATCTCGCCAACTGCTTCCCGATGATCCCGTCGGGCAAGGCGCACAACGAGATGCTGCTGCCCGATGAAGCGACTGATGAGGCGGTCGCCAATGCGATCGACGCCAAGGGCCGCGCGCTCGTTTGACAATAAGGTAGAGGAACCCACACTATGAATGCACACCTACAGCCGACGGGCTCTGCCTATTTCATTTCGCCCGAGACGGCGACCGTCGAAAGCCACACGCTTTCGGTTCTTGTCGACAACGAGCCGGGCGTGCTTGCACGCGTCATCGGCCTGTTCTCAGGTCGTGGCTACAATATCGAGAGCCTGACGGTCTCGGAGACCGAGCATCAGGCACATCTCTCTCGCATCACCGTCGTGACGCGCGGCACGCCGCACGTGCTCGAGCAGATCAAGGCGCAGCTCGACCGCATCGTGCCGGTGCACCGGGTCGTCGACCTGACGGTTCGCGCCCGCGAGCTTGGGCAGGAGCGGCCGATCGAGCGTGAAGTGGCGTTGATCAAGGTGGTTGGCGAGGGAGACACCCGGGCCGAGACGCTGCGCCTTGCCGACGCCTTCCACGCCAAGGTTGTCGATGCGACCGTCGAGCACTTCATCCTGGAGCTTACGGGCAAGTCTTCGAAGATCGACCAGTTTGTGGCGATCATGAAACCGCTTGGCCTGATCGAGGTGTGCCGCACCGGGATCGCGGCGATGAACCGCGGCCCGCAGGGCATGTAAGGCGTTCGATTTTGTCAGGCTATAGGCCGCTGGGGATCACAGCATCTCCAGCGGCTTTTTCCGTACCGGCGGCGGGAAGGCGGTGTCGAGCGCAGCCCAGTCCTCGTCGGTGATATCAAGTGAGATAGTATCGCGGTTTTCGGCTGCGCGCACTGCATTCGCCGTCTTCGGGATGACGATCACGCCGTCGCGCTCCAACAGGAAGGCAAGAGCTACCTGGGCGGGCGTTGCCTGATTGGCTTTGGCAATGCGGATCAGTTCGGGGTGATTGAGGATGCGGCCCTGGTCGATCGGCGAATAGGCCATGATGGGGATATTGCGTTGCTGGCACCAGGGCAGCAAATCGAACTCGATGCCGCGGCGCGAGAGATTGTAGAGCACCTGATTGGCAGCAACGTTTTCGCCCGAGGGGACCGCCAGCAGGTCTTCCATGTCTTCTGCGTCGAAATTCGAGACGCCCCAGGCGCCGATCTTGCCGGCGGCTTTCAGCGTCTCGAATGCCTCGACGGTCTCGGCGAGGGGAAGGTCGCCGCGCCAATGGAGCAGATAGAGATCGATGCTGACCGTTGCCATGCGCGAGAGGCTGCGTTCGCAGGCTTCGATCGTTCCCTTGCGGCTGGCATTCCACGGATAGACCTTGCTGACGAGGAAGACTTTTTCCCGCCTGCCACGGATCGCTTCACCGACGATCTCTTCTGCACCGCCGTCGCCATACATCTCGGCCGTGTCGATGAGTGTCATGCCAAGGTCGAGGCCGGCCCTGAGGCTCGCGACTTCGCGTTTTGCCTCTGACGATTTTTCGCCCATGCTCCAGGTGCCCTGGCCGAGCGCCGGCACCTCGATGCCATCAGGGAACCTGATAGTGGGCATGGGGTCGTCCTGCATCGCTTCCTCCCGTGTTGTCGGTTTTTCGATATCTAGGGTGAAGGATGACCAAAGCCACGATTTCCAAGTGGGGCAACAGCATTGCCATACGCCTGCCGAAGGCGGTGACGGAGGAGCTGCGTCTGAGGGTCGGCGATGTCGTCAACCTTGACGTCAGGAACGGCAAGGCGACGATCGAAAAGCTGAAGCCCAGACTTGCACCTCGCTTGGAGGAGATGGTTGCCGAGATGGACCGGTTAGGTTGGGAAAACGAGCCGGATATGGTGGGTATGGTGCTGGTCGATCAAATTCGGTCGATCGACAAGGCCGAGCGCCTGTTGTGTCATATCGAGCCGACATCGACAGAGTTCCTTCAAGAAGTCCGCAGCTACGTCGGCAGGCTTCTCGGGCTCGAGGCATCGGACGCCACCCCGTAATCCTGTCACCATGACAATCGAGGTATGGCATCTCCGGTTTAGGTCAACTATCCTGACCTAAACTAACAAGATCCGCGTTCATCAATCGCGGGTTCGGGAGGTCTCATGCCGCTGGACACGTTTCTGGCACTCGTTCTGTTCGCTTTCACGACGTCGATCACGCCGGGCCCGAACAACATGATGCTGTTTGCGTCGGGCGTGAACTTCGGCTTTCGACGGACGATCCCGCATATGCTCGGCATCGGTGCGGGTTTCTTCTCGCTGTTGCTCGGCGTCGGGCTGGGGCTCGGTGCACTGCTGCACACGGTGCCGGTTGTGTATACGGTCTTGAAGTTTGCCGGTGGCGCCTACCTCGTCTGGATCGCCTGGAAGATCGCGACGTCACGGTCGCTCAGCGAAGGCAAAGGCGCCGTGAAGCCGATGTCGTTCCTTTCGGCGGCCGCCTTCCAGTGGGTCAATCCCAAGGCTTGGGTGATGGCGGTGACGGCGATGGCAACCTATACGATCCAGGACATCTATTTCGCCAGCGTGCTCATCGTCGGGCTGGCCTTCGCCGCCGTCAACGTGCCGAGCGTTTCGACCTGGGCCGGTTTCGGCTCGGCGCTGCGTGAGTGGCTGTCGGATCCGGTGCGGCTCAGATGGTTCAACATCACGATGGCCGTCCTTCTGGTCCTCAGCCTCTGGCCGATGCTAAAATAGCGAGATCGAAGGCTTCGTCGCCACCAGCCAGAGTATGCCGATAACGGTGAAGAAGGCGGGGAAACCGAAGGCGAGCCAGACGCCGTGGAGGCGGAAGCGGGCCGCCGGCAGCGAAGCTTGCGCCATGGCCGCACTCCTTGCCAGATCGCGAAGGCGGAGCTGGATCCAGACCAAGTTGATTATCACATCCTGGCCGTGGATCGTTTCGATCCATCGGCTGCGGATGTCATGCGCGGGAGGTCGGCTCGGATCCAGCATATGCCGGCCTGCTTCAGCCGGGCGCGGCCGGGGTTGCATCCAAGGCCGGCGACCGTATGACCCTCGTCCTTCATGCGGGGTCGCAATCGCTGAGCCGATGAAGACTGTAGCGCCAAGAATGAGGATGGTCATGTCGGTGAGCCTATCTGAAAAGTTCATTCGCATAGAAGGGCTTGGCGCGCTACATTCTAACGCTTAAAAGTAGGATCGCATTGGCGGAGGGCCCTCTCTTGCACGACGATCACGATCACGATCACCATCACCACGATGACCATCATCACGACAACCGTTATTCCGACATGCAGGCGCGGGTGAAGGCGCTTGAAACGGTATTGACGGAGAAGAGGCTGATCGACCCGGCAGCGATCGATGCCATTGTCGAAAACTACGAAACGAAGATCGGCCCGCGAAACGGTGCGCGCGTCGTCGCCAAGGCGTGGAGCGATCCGGCATTTGCCGAATGGCTGAGGAGCGACGCAACCGATGCCATCGCAAGCCTCGGCTACACCGGCCGACAGGGCGAACACATGCGGGCGGTCTTCAACACAGCCGATACTCACAACCTCGTCGTCTGTACGCTCTGCTCCTGCTATCCCTGGTCGGTATTGGGCCTGCCGCCTGTCTGGTACAAGGCGCCGGCCTATCGTTCGCGAGCGGTCATCGATCCGCGCGGCGTGCTTGCCGAGTTCGGTGTGACCTTTCCGCAGAGCAAGAAGATCCGGGTCTGGGATTCGACGGCGGAATTGCGCTACCTGGTAATCCCCGAGCGGCCCGCAGGGACTGACGGCTGGAGCGAGGAGCAGCTCGCCGATCTCGTCAGCCGGGATGCGATGATCGGTACCGGCGTCGCAGCCAAGCCGGGAGCACCGGCATGAACGGCCCACACGATCTCGGCGGGCAGATGGGATTTGGGCCGGTCGCGCCCGAGAACAGCGAGCCTTGTTTTCATGCGGAATGGGAAAAGCGGGCGCTTGGGCTGACCTTGTCCAGCGGTGCATTCGGTGCTTGGAACATCGATGAAAGCCGGCATGCGCGCGAGAGCATTCCGCCTGCCGTTTACCTTTCCGCGAGCTATTACGAAATATGGACCCGGGCGCTCGAGGTGTTGCTCGAGCGGCATGGCTTCGTGAGCGCCGGCGAAATCGCTGCCGGGCACAAGCAGACCGCTGGAGCCGTGCCCAAGCGCGTCCTCAAGGCCGACATGGTGGCGGGCGTTCTGGCAAGGGGTGGCCCTTGCGACCGCCCGGTCGACGCACCGGCGCGCTTTGCGGTCGGCGACATCGTGCGCACGAAGAATTTCAACCCGACGGCCCACACACGGCTGCCGCGTTATGCGCGCGCCAAGGTCGGCGTCGTCGAGGCGGTGCAGGGCTCCTTTGTCTTCCCCGACGACAATGCGCATGGCAAGGGCGAAAACCCGCAATGGGTTTACACCGTTGTCTTTGAGGGCGGTGAGATTTGGGGCGAGGGTGCGGATCCGTCGCTGACGGTGTCGATCGATGCCTGGGAGAGCTATCTTGAGCCAGCGTGAAACGCGATCGCCGCTGGTCCAGTCGCCACAACTGCCGAAGTCGGACGATGGCGAGCCGGTCTTTCCGGAGCCCTGGGCAGCCGAGGCATTTGCCATGACCGTGCATCTGCACGAGCAGGGGCTATTCCCCTGGGGCGAATGGGCGGAAAATCTGTCGGCCGAGCTGCACAGGCCCGCCCGGGCTGAAGACGGCAGCGACTACTTCGATTGCTGGGTCGCGGCGCTCAGCGGTATTCTCGTCAATCGCGGCGTTGCCGATGCGGACACGATCCTGGCCTTGCAGGAAAGCTGGCAGCGCGCGGCAGAAGCGACACCGCACGGCCAGCCGATCGAACTCGCGAACGATCCGCAGCGCTGATCGTCAGGACGGGAACTGGCGGTAGCATTCCTCGGCGACCTTTCTCAGCATGTCGCGCGATATCTCGCCGGTGACGGCGTAGCCGAGCTCGCCGTCGATCCAGTAGAAGGTTTCAACCTTGTCGGCGGCGGCGAAGCGGAAGCTCGTCGTTCGGTTGTCGGCGTTGCGCCCGACCAGCACCGTCAGGCGTTCGCCGCCCTGGTTCTCGTACATGAACATCGCGCCCGGTTTGCCGTCGACCGGGAGCAACCGCCCGCCCACCAGATGGAAGCCGAGGCTTTGCAGATCGGGTACCTTGAGGTTCGCGATGGCCAGGCGCTTGCCAAGCCACGTCGCAAGGTGTGCCTCTTCGTTTGCGAAAACCTCGACCGGATGACGAACCTCACCGGCGTAGACCAGGAAGGCGTTCTTCGCTTCCTTGGGAAACGTTTCGGATGCGGCCAGCTGCAGTTCCGGTCTCGCGAAGAACTGGGGTGCATAGTGCCCCACCAAGGCACCGATGACAAAAACGGCGGCGAGTGTTGCGGCCGCGGCAGATTGCCTTGGCCACGCGAGGGGCAATGGTGATCGCCTGACGAGGTCGCCATCCGTTTCCTTGCTCTTCTCGTGGCTGTCAAAAAGCGTCCTGATCTCGGCGTTCTGGGCCTCCCATGCGGCCACTTGCGCAGCATCGTCGGCGTGTTCGCTCAGCCACGCCTCGATTCGCGCCCGCTCTGCCTCGGGCATCTGCCCGTCGGCGTAGGCATGAAGGTCCGCTTCGGTCACGGTGGGGTTGATCTCGCTCATTTCGGTCTCCGAAGCGTAATGATGTTGTCGGCTTTCATGCGTTGTCCGATCTGTTGGCGCGCGCGCGACAGGCGCGACATGACGGTGCCGATCGGGATGTCGAGGGCAGTCGCGACCTCCTGGTAGGTGTAGCCCTCGATGACGACCAGCATCAGAACGGAGCGGTGGTCCTCCGACAGGCTGTTGAGCGCAGTCTCAAGCCGCGTGCGTTCCAAGGGGTCGGTCGGTGCCTCGGGTGCGGCGATGTCGACGGCGCCATCGAGGTCGACGAGGCGGCTGCGGACGGTGCTGCGACGCTGGTTGCGATAGAGGTTTGTCATGACCGTCAGGACCCAGCCGCGCAAATTGAGGCCGCGCCATTGCCTGCGACGGGCGAGTACCTTTTCGACGCAGTCCTGAAGCAGATCCTCGCCGTCGGCATCGGAGCGCGTCAGGCTTCGCGAATAGCGTCTCAAAGAGGGGAGGAGGGCCAGGATCTGGCCCTCGAAGGTTTCGGGTGCGGGCGGCTTCATGCCTGCTGTCCCAGCTGCAGCCTACGGTTTTGCGACATCCCAGACATCCTTGAAGCCGTCACCTGAAATATCGCCCATCTTCTTGTCCTTGACCCAGAAATAGAGCGGCATGCCGTCCTTCGCCCACTGTTTCGTGCCGTCCTTGCGGTCGACGACCGAGTATGCTCCCTCAGCCTTGGCATTGCCATCCGCGATCAGCGGTGGCCAGGCCTTGGCGCAATCGTCATAGCAATTGGAGACGCCCGCCTTGTCTTTCTTGAAGGTGTAAAGGGACATGCCGTTTTCGCCCGCGAGCACCTTGCCCTTGGCGGATTCGACAGTTTTGACGGGCGGTGCTGCGAAGGCGGATGTTGCGGCTACCGATGCAACGGCCATCGCGATCATGAACTTCACGGATTTCATCAGATCTCTCCTCGGGTTGGGCGCACGCTTTTTTGCGTTGCCTGACATGAGACACGACAGACTGCGGATTTATTCCCGATGCAGCGGACATTTTTTGCGGTTGCCTATCCCGCGCGAATCCTGCCAAGTCGATTGACCATGCAATTTGCTCCGCAACAAGATGAAGCCCTGAAAGCCGTTTCGAAATGGCTGAAGGAGGGAAGGACCCCGATTTTTCGCCTGTTCGGCTATGCCGGTACGGGCAAGACCACGCTTGCCCGGCATTTTGCCGAGCATGTCGACGGCGAGGTGCTGTTTGCGGCCTTCACCGGCAAGGCGGCGCAGGTACTGCGTTCGCGTGGTGCCAGCAATGCGAGGACGATTCACTCGTTGATCTATCGCCCCCGCGGCGAGGAGGCAGTGGAAGACGAGGAGACGGGCAAGACGTCGATTGCGCCGATGTTCTCGATCAACCGGCAGAGCCCGGTCGCAAAGGCTGCTCTCATCATCGTCGACGAATGCTCGATGGTGGACGAGGCGCTGGGCAAGGATCTGATGAGCTTCGGCACACCCATTCTCGTTCTTGGCGATCCGGGCCAGTTGCCTCCCGTTTCGGGCGGGGGTTACTTTACCAATCAGGAGCCGGACTACCTGTTGACCGATATTCATCGGCAGGCGCGCGACAATCCCATCATCAAGCTTGCGATGCAGGTGCGCGAAGGCAACGAGATCATGCATGGCGACTACGGTGCCGCGCGGGTGATCTCCAAGAACGAGGTCAACCAATCGCTGGTGCTGGATGCCGATCAGGTCCTCGTCGGCACCAATCGCACACGCCGGCGCTACAATCAGCGACTGCGCGAATTGAAGGGCTTCTCGACCGATTATCCGCAGACGGGTGACAAGCTTGTGTGCCTGCGCAACGACCCCGCCAAGGGGCTGCTCAACGGTTCGCTCTGGCAGGTCATGACATCTTCGAAGGAGACGACCAAACCGGGGATCAACCTGCTGATACGTCCTGAGGACGACGACATGGATCGCGGTGCGGCCAAGATCAAGCTGCTGAAGCAGGCGTTTGAGGACGTCGAGGGGGAAATTCCCTGGAACACACGCAAGCGCTACGACGAATTCGATTTCGGCTATGCGCTGACCGTGCACAAGGCGCAGGGTTCGCAGTGGAACAATGTGGTGCTGTTCGACGAAAGCTGGGCGTTTCGCGATACTCGCGAGCGCTGGCTCTACACGGCAATAACGCGCGCTGCGGAAACGCTGACGATCGTTCGCTGAACGGCCTTGGAATGAGGCGGCAGCCTCACGCAAACGGATGGTTTCAGACCTGTACGACGCCGAGCAGGATGGCCTTGGCGATTGCCTGAAAGCGGTTGTGGGCCCCGAGTTTGCCGATGATTGCTGTCTCGATGGATTTTGCCTCGTCGTCCTTCAAGCCAAGCACACGTGCCAGACGGTGTGTCGACAGGCCCTCGGCCATCAGGGCCAGACACCGGCGCTCCTGGTCGGTCAAGGCGTGTTCCAACTGATTGTCGTTGAGGGGCGGATCGTCCTTGCCGTTCCCGACTTCAAGCAACTCGCTGACCTGCTGGAGCTGACGGTGGAGCGTGGACATCTCGGCGCAGAGCTCACGCTTGCGCAATGTCAATGCGGAGCGAAATACGGCATCGGCAGCTTCCTGCGATGGGGAGTTGCAGAGATCGGTCATCAGTTCCTGGATGACTGCCACAGCCATCCCCGCTTCGCGACAGACGTTGATCACCGCCATCCGCATGACGTCGGTCGGGAGATAGACGCGCATCAGACCTATCCTGCTCGATGCGATAAGTCCCTTCTCCTCGTAGAAATGCAATGTTCTGTGCGTTACCCCAAACGCGTTGGCCATGTCGGCGATCGGCACTTTACCGTGCGGAAGATCTGGCGGCAGCGCGGCCGACGGCAGAAATCTATGTGCCGGTGGCACCTGCGCGGAAACGCTTGTCGAAAGCGTTTGCTTGTATCTATCGGCCATGAACCCTCCTGTTGTGCACATTGTGCAGCTTGCGCAGTGCGGAGATGCGGGCGCGGTCGAACTGGGTTTTCCTCTAGCGGTCCTTTGGTTTCTGTAGCAACGGCCGGTGCGCTGTGACGATGCATTGTGGTCAGGTTATGCGTCGAGTAGCTGATTTGTTAGTGTTAAAAATTATCACTTTTAAATAATAGAGCAATGTAGCCGACAGACTATCATCCCGCGGGAATTTTTTGGTTGGAAATAGCCAGAATATTGCGATCTAATCGTTTCATCAGGCGGAATAGAACCAGAACTACTTATTTTGGGCCTGTGTGCGGAAGTCGTGCCTCTCATCAGAGATTCACATGCGTTCATGCACGAATCTCGTTGGCCCTGATCGCGTCCTTGGCCTAAAAGCGTTCTAGCCTTCGCTTCAATGGAATCTCGCCATGCCGACCACGCTTTCTGTAAATCTCAACGCCGTCGCAATGCTGCGCAATCGCCGCGACTTGCCCTGGCCGAGCGTCGAGGGATTGGGACGAATAGCTCTCAAGGCGGGTGCTAGCGGACTGACCGTTCACCCGCGGCCGGACCAGCGGCACATTCGCTTTTCCGATCTTCCTGTCATCCGCAATCTGATCGACGACGAGTTTCCGCATGCGGAGTTCAACATCGAGGGCTACCCGACGGACGAGTTTCTGGACATCTGCGCGAGCGCTGCCCCGGAGCAGGTTACGCTGGTGCCTGATGATCCCTCACAGGCAACGTCGGATCACGGCTGGGATTTTCGCAAGCATCAAGCTTTTCTGACTGAGGTGATTGCGCGCCTGAAGACGATGGGTACCCGCGTCTCGCTGTTTGCCGACGGCGACGGTGATGCGGAAGCTGTAGCGATCGCCAAGGCGGTGGGCGCCGACCGGATTGAGCTTTATACGGGCCCCTATGGCGGCTGCTACGATGCCCCGGAGCAGGCAGCGCCGATTCTGGAAGCGCTTGGCAAGACGGCTGATGCAGCGCTGGCGCTCGGGCTTGGTGTCAATGCTGGCCACGATCTCACGGTCGCCAATTTGCCGCCGCTCGTGAAGCGCATTCCGAAGCTTGCCGAAGTCTCGATCGGACACGGGCTGACTGCGGACGCACTTGAATACGGAATGGCCGAGACCGTTCGGCGCTTCTGCCGGGCGTGTGGACAGAAGATCTAGGCTCTCGCCTATGGACAAGGCCCGCCCGGCAAAGTGCAGGGCGGGCTTGTGCGACGTCAGGCGGTGAGTGCCGCCTTGTGCGCCACGAAGAAGTCCTTCAGGTTTTCCTGCTGCCTGCCGGTGAGCTTCGTGTAGTCGCCGGTCACCAGGTCGAAATTGCCGGCGCGGATGTTGGCGTCGGCTGAGACCAGCATGTCGGCCACGAAGTCCGGCAGGCCGGCGCCACGCAGACCCTTTCCCAGTTGTTCGTCGGTCACCTTCACGGCGGCAAGCGGTTTGCCGACAGCGTCCGCTATTGTGGCGGCGATCTGGTCTGCGGTCAGCGATTCACGTCCGGTCAGCGTGTAGGTCGCGCTTTCGCTCGTGCCCGACGCAAGAGCGGCGGCGATCGCCAAGGCGCAGTCTTCGCGGGAGATGTTGGCCACCTTGCCGTTGTCCGATGCGGTATACCAGTTGCCGGCCTGCAGATTGTGCGGCATTGCGTGCAGGTAGTTGTCCATGTACCAGGCGTTGCGAAGGATCGTGTAGGGCAGTCCGCTTGCCTTGATCGCGTTTTCAGTGCCGAGATGGTCCGGTGCGAAGGTGACAAGCGACTTGTCCGGCGACGGCATCGACGTGTAAGCGAGATGTTTCACGCCGGCCTTGATTGCGGCTTCGATGGCAGCCTTGTGCTGCTTGAGGCGCTGGCCGGGAACGGCGAGCGCGTCGGTGCTGATGATCAGAAGGCGATCGACCCCCTCGAATGCGGTTGCCAGCGTCGCGGCGTCGTCGAAGTCGGCCTTGCGGGTTTTGACACCCCTGGCGGCCAGGCCGGCGAGCTTGTCGGGGTCGCGTGTGGCCGCGATCAGGTCGGCCGCTTCAACCTTGTAGGTTTCGAGCAGGTGATGAAGGACGCGCTGGCCGAGCTGGCCGGCCGCGCCGGTGATGAGAATCGTGTCGCTCATGTCTTTGCCTTTGGGTTCAACTACTGGTCTCAAAAAGAGACTAGCACTAAAATAGGAATTGACGAGGTGCTGTAAAGGAGGCAGTTTTTAGGCTGTACGTTACCAAAAGGGAACCAAGGCATGAGCGGCGCCGTCGTCAACCTGAAGAGCAAGACTGCACCGGGTGTCCGGCGCGAGGTCGATCTCAGCAGTCTCGATTTCAACAATTGCCCGGTTCGGGACATGATGCAGCAGATCGGCGGCAAGTGGGCGACGCTGATGCTCGAGGCGCTGTCGAAGCGACCCTATCGCTTCGGTGAATTGCGGCGAATGATCCCGGATATTTCACAACGCATGCTGACGCAGACCTTGCGGGATCTGCAGCGCGACGGCTATGTCGAGCGCGAGGTGTTTCCGACAAAGCCGCCGAGCGTCGAGTACCGAATGACGGAACTCGGGCGCTCGCTTTATAATACGCTGGCTTTGCTGCTGAACTGGGCGGAGGCGAACCATGATGCCGTTCGCGCCGCCCGTGTTCGGTTCGATTCAACGCAGAGCTGAGGGCAGAGCTGAGGGCAGAGCTGAGGCTTGATCAGCTGCGCCGGCTTTCCGTCAGGAACAGCAGGAAGGCGAAGGCGGGGAAGCAGAGGCCGATCCAGGCCGTCATCGCCCAGCCGCCCGTCGCAAATGCCCAGCCGCCGATCGCCGAGCCAACGGCGCCGCCGGCGAAGAACGTCGCCATGTAGAGGCCGTTGAGGCGGCTGCGGTGTTCGGCGCTGATGGCGTAAATGGCACGCTGGCCGACGACAAGATTGGTCGTTACGCCGAAATCGAGAAGAATCGCAGCGGCGGTCAGCAAGAGCAAGGCAAGCATCGAGCCGTCTGCTGCAAAATGGCCGATGAGGAATGCCGCCATTCCGAGCAGCATCGCAAGCGCAGAGGCAATTCTCGTCAAGCCCCGGTCGGCAAGACGCCCGGCGATCGGTGAGGCGATGGCACCGGCCGCGCCCGCCAGCGCGAAGAGTGCGATACCGTTCTGCGTCAGCCCGAATTCAGGACCTGCCAGCAATAGCGGCGTGGTCGTCCAGAACAGGCTGAAGGCGCCGAACATGCCTGCCTGGTATAGCGCGCGGCGTTGCAGTACGCGCGAATGCAGCGCTAGATGCGCCATCGACGCCAGCAGCTCGCCGTAGCTCAACTTCGTGTGGGGGACGCGAACCGGCAGATTGGCGCGCAGGACAAGGACCAGCACGATCATGATTGCGGCGGTCACGAAATACACCACGTGCCATGAGGTGGCTTGTGCGAGGAAGCTGGCGAAGGGGCGTGCGAGCATGATGCCGCAGAGCAGGCCGCTCATGACATTGCCGACAACCCGTCCGCGTGTGGCGTCCGGTGCCATGTTGGCGGCAAAGGGAACGAGCACCTGCACAGCGACGGATGACAGGCCGATGCAGAGCGAGGCGGCCAGAAACATCATGGGCGTCGATGACAGGGCCGCACCGACCAGGGCGACAGCGGAGGTGGCGATCAACGTCAGCACGAGCTTGCGGTTTTCGAGCAGATCGCCGAGGGGCACGATCAGCAACAAGCCGAGACCATAGCCGATCTGCGTCAACGTCACGATGAGGCCGGTCGCTGCCGGACTGAAGCCCAACGATGTGCTGATCGGCCCGGCGAGCGGTTGGCCATAGTAGAGATTGGCAGCCACAAGCCCGCAGGCAGCGGCGAAAAAGAATGTCATCAGGGGGGAAATCGACGGTGGGGCGACGGTTTCTCGCGTTGCGGCAGAGAGGCTCATGCTGGGCTCCGGTGGGACGATCGGATGATCATTGCAGTCTGCGGGAGCGGAAAGCCGCTTCCCGTAGGGATGAGGGTCAGTCGAGAAGCTTCATGGCTGCCTCGGCGACGGCGGCCATGTCCTGCGCCGTGCGTCCGGTCTTTCCGACGATGCGCATGCCCTTCGTCAGGCAGAGCAGCGCCCGGGCTGTCGTCTCCATGTCGATACCCATGGAAATCGAACCATCGCTTTTTCCGAGGTGAAGGAGATCGAGGATGAGCGTCTCGTTGGCGTGGAAGGCCGCTGCCACGCGCTCGGCGGCTTCCGCGTCGAGGATCGCCAGTTCGTTGGCGCTGCCGACGACGAGGCAGCCGCGCCTGCCGGACTCGCCGCAAGACGAAATGGCATAGGATGTCAGGACTGCGCGGATCTTTTCGCGGCCTGTCCCGGCCTTTGCCAGTCGCGCGTCAAGCAGACTGCGACGAACCGCGCGGTAGCGATCGAAGGCTGCGAGGAAGATGCCGCGCTTGTCCTTGAAGGCCTTGTAGACACTCCCGGATGCAAGCTCCATGGCGTCGGTCAGGTCGCTGATGGAGGCGGCGTGATAGCCGCGTTCGGAGAAGACGCGCAGTGCCTTGTCGAGCGCTGCGTCCATATCAAACTCCCGCGGTCGTCCGCGCGTCTTTGACTTTTCATCTGCTGTCGCTGAGATCATGACGACCTAATTAGGAAATGATCGTTTCCAAATCAAGCGAAACCTTTGCGATGCGCAGGATCAGAGGTCGAGCACCCAGGTCTGGCCGTTCTCCTCTGGTCCGAACATGCGGTGTTTCTCCTGCGAGACCAGGCGGAATCCTGCCTTGACGTAAATGCCTCGGGCCGCATGCAGGATGTCGTTGGTCCAAAGTGATATCTGGCGATACCTTTTGGCCTTGGCAAAGCGGATGCATTCTTCCACAAGCGTCCTGCCCAGCCCAAGCCCGCGGGCGGCCTTGTCGACGTAGAGAAGCCGCAGCTTGGCGACGCCGCCGCCGCCATTGGCGATCACGATCGAGCCGACGTTGATGCCGCCGCGCTCGGCGATCCAGCAATATTCCAGCTCGGGATCGAAGTTGTTGAGGAATTTGCCCGCGACGTCTGCAACCAGGCCCTCGAAGCGCATGTTCCAGCCGTATTCCTCGGTGTAGGCCTTTGCCTGGCTTTGCACGATCCATCCGAAGTCGCCGGGGCGATGGGCGCGGATGACAGCGGGCGCCGGCGTCGCGTTCGGATCCAGCAGTGTGCGGATCGTCGTCATGGCAGAGACGATGATTTGGGGCTCGCCAAGCGCGAGGCCATCAAACCGTTCGGCAATCTGCGCGCTGGAGCGCCTGCCAAGTTCCTGAAATTGCGTACGTCCCTTGTCGGTGACAGAAATGATCTGGCTGCGCAGGTCGGCGGGATCGGGCGTCGTCTCGATCAGAAGCTCCGCGCGGAAGCGCTTGAGGATGCGGCTGAGATAGGCCGGGTCGAGCTGAAGATCGCGCGCAAGCGTCACTGCGCTGATGCCGTCCTGCGAGCCGATCTCGAACAGAACGCGTGCATCGGTCAGAGTGAACGGCGTATCGAGGTAGGCCTTGTTCAGGACGCCCAGGATGTTCGTATAGAAGCGGTTGAAATCGCGAGTGGCCTCGACGAGCGCGGAATCGCACATGGACAAAATCTCCTTATGGGAGATTTTGTCCTGTAAATAGTTGACTGAGTCAACTAAATTCTGCCTGGTTATGCGGCGACGGTTTCCGACTTTTGCTCATCGCCGAGCGCGAAATCGACGGCGGCCCTTGCGTGGATCTCGGTCGTGTCGAAGCCGGGCAGGGGGAGACGGTTCGGATCGAGGATCAGGCAGATTTCCGTGCAGCCGAGGATGATGCTGTCGGCACCCTTTTCCCGTTCTCGCTCGATGATCTGCAGCAGCTTCTGGCGAGAGCCGTCGAGGACCTTGCCGGCGCATAGCTCGTTGAAGATGATGTCGTGGACCGTCGTGCGGTCTGCAGCGTCGGGCACCATGATCTCGACGCCAAGGCCCTTCATGCGGTCGGCATAAAAGCCGTGCTCCATGGTGTAGCGGGTCGCGAGAAGCAGCGGACGCTTGCGGCCGGCGCCCTTCAGCGCGGTTGCTGTTTCGTCGATGATATGGATGAGCGGGACGGAGATCCGCGCAGCGACCTGATCGGCGATCAGGTGCATCGTATTGGTGCAGATGAGAACGCTGTGTGCGCCAGCCATCTGTAGACGCAGCGCGACGTCGCCGAGGCGCGCTGCCGCACCCTCCCAATTGCCGGCCTTCTGCAGGGCGACGATGTCTTCGAAGTTGACGGAATGCATGACCAGTTCGGCCGAAGCGAGACCGCCGAGGCGTTCGCGTACCATCTCGTTGATCAGACGATAGTAGACCGAGGAGCTTTCAAAGCTCATGCCGCCGATCAAGCCGATTGTCTGCATTTCGTTGTACTCCCTCGTTGGATTTGATTTGGCAATGATGCATGGATTTTGACGCAAATAGTTCGCGTTGTTTGATAATGCTGCCGGAATTGCAGTGGATATTTGCATGTTTCTGAAAAAGCGTGCAAAAAATAGGCGTGGCCTATGGAGTATGCGATGCTGGATGAACGCGACAGACGAATCCTGGGATTTCTGCAGGAGGATGCCGGCATTTCGGTGACGGATCTCGCCGGACATGTGGCGCTCTCCGTTTCCGCCTGCTCTCGCCGCATTCAACGCCTCGAGGAGAGCGGCCACATCGCGCGGCGGATCGTCGTTCTCGACCGCGAGAAGATGGGCGTTCCGACGACCCTCTTCGCGTTGATCAAGACCGCGCACCATTCTGACGAGTGGATCGACAAGTTTCGCAGGGTCATTGCCGATATTCCGGAGATCGTGGAGGCTCACCGGCTGACGGGAAATCAGGACTATGTGCTCAAGATCGTGCTGCCCCGGGTCGAGCACTATGACGTCATCTACAAACAGATCGTGCGCAAGATCGAACTCTTCGAGGTATCCGCGTCGATCTCCATGGAGCTTTTGAAGGGCGGCAGTTCCATTCCGGTCGGTTACGCCGTCTGAGGCTCGTCGGTGATCCACAGTCTGGGCTGGAAGGCTTTGAAGAGCGATTCACGTCTGCTTCGCGACCGCCAGATGGCGCGGACCGACCCGTTTTTCCCGCCGGCGCACGCGGTGCCGCGGGTTGACGACCGAAGGGTGATCAGCGGCCTGGTCCAGGTCATCAAGCACGGCAACGGAAAGAAGCCCCAAAAGGAACAGCGGCCGCCGTCACGCTATCCTTAAAGCACGCATGCCCGCTTGGCATTGAAGCGGGCATGCGGTTGCGCGGGCGGCGTGCCCTTGGCGGTCAGAGAGATAAGATCAGGTCCGAGGCTTGAGGTTCTCGGGATCGTAGAGCGGCTTGTAGCCGACGCTCATCACTTCAACGGGATAGGTCTCCCCGAAATATTCGACCTTCAGCTTGCGACCCTGCTGGGCATGGGACCAGGGCAGGTAGGCGAGCGCGATATTCCTGCCGATCG
This sequence comes from Rhizobium sp. P1_C7, assembly GCF_056406295.1. Taxonomy (NCBI): domain Bacteria; kingdom Pseudomonadati; phylum Pseudomonadota; class Alphaproteobacteria; order Hyphomicrobiales; family Rhizobiaceae; genus Rhizobium; species Rhizobium sp. P1_C7. Next base: position 71,098 of record NZ_JBFUAL010000009.1, on the reverse strand, counting down.
TCGGGCCGAAGGCGATCGAGCTCGTGAACGAGCGGCGGCCGAGTTCGTCGACGAGCGTCTCGCCGGTTTCGGGATCCAAGACTGGCAGGATTCCGACCGGGTAGCGTGCCACGCCCTTGGAATCGAGGTTGTCTGTCATGACGAGTGTGCAGAGCATGGCAGGCTGGTGTTGGCGTGCGCGGTATTCCAGGTGCTTGGCCTTGCCGCAGAAATCGGCTTCCTTGACCTTCGGGCGGGCAAGATCGGCCTCGAGGAGATTGTATTCCGTGAGCAGATCGGCGTTCTGCAGGCGAAGGCTTTTCTCCATGCGGCGGCTGTTGGCGTAGGTTTCGACGCCGAAAGGCATCACGCCGGTGGCGCGCAGGGCGTCCCAGACGGCCAGCGCGTCGCCATAGGCCATGTGCAATTCCCATCCCTGCTCGCCGACATAGGAGATGCGGAAGGCAGTGACGGTCTTGCCGGCGATGCGGATCTGCTTGATCGCCGCGAAGGGGAAGTTCTCCAGCGACAGGCCATCGGCGTTCTCGACGACCTTCTGCAGAGAGGTGCGTGCATTCGGACCCCAGATGCCGATCGTGACGTACTTTTCCGTCACATCGGTAATAGTGACGTCAAAGCCCTTGTCCTGCGCGACACGCCTCATGTAGTTGAAGTCGCGCGGACCGGCATCGGCGCCGTCGATCAACCGGCAACGGTCGGCCATGCGGATGACGGTGAAGTCGGCGCGCACCATGCCCTCTTCGTCGAGGAAGTGGGTGTAGATCCCCTTGCCGATATTGGCGTCGCCGCCGACCTTGGCCGCGCAGAGCCATTCCAGCAGCTCGACATGGTCCGGACCCTCGATATCGTACATCGCGAAATGCGACAGGTTGACGATGCCGCAGTCCTCGCTCATGGCGAGATGTTCGGCATTGGAGACGCGCCAGAAATGGCGGTTGTCCCATTCGTTCTCTCGAACCGGCACGCGGTCGGCGTATTTCTCAAGCAGGTGTTCGTTGGCGGCATAGCCGTGCGCACGTTCCCAACCGCCGAGTTCCATGAAGTAGCCGCCGAGTTCCTTCTCGCGCTCGTAAAACGGCGAGCGGCGCACGTTGCGACCGGTCGCATAGGGCTCGCGCGGATGGACTGCCGGATTGTAGATCTTCTGCGCTGCCTCGGTGCAGCGGCCCTCGATGAAGCTCTCCTCCAGCATGTGGGGATAGAAGCGGGAATAGTCGATCTTGTTGTGATCGATCGGCGTGCGACCGTCCGTCATCCAGTCCGCGATCAGCTTGCCCATGCCCGGGCCGTCCTTCACCCAGATGGCGACGGCATACCAGAGACCCCGGACCTTCTGGCTTTCGCCCATCGAGGGTCCCCCGTCCGTTGTCACCTGCAGCAGACCGTTGAAGGAGTGGCTTTCGTTATAGCCCAGTTCGCCCAGGATCGGGGTCAGCTCCATGGCGCGCTCCAGCGGCTCGAGGATCTGTTCCATGTCCAGGTCGCGCTGAGAGGGCGAAAGTCGGGCTTCGTGTTTTTCGAGGAGGTCGCGCGGGTGGCAGAGGCGAGGGTTCTTCTCCTCGTAGTAGCCCCACTCGATCTGGCCGCCTTCGGCGGTCTTCGGATCGCCCGTGTCACGCATATAGGCGGAGTTGCCCTGGTCACGCATCAGTGGAAAGCCGATCTCCTTGCCCGTGCCGGCGAATTCGTCATAGGGGCCGAAGAATGTGAGCGGGTGGTCGACCGGCATGACAGGCAGGTCCTCGCCGGCCATTTCCGCGATCAGGCGGCCCCAAAGGCCGGCGCAGACTACGACGTAGTCGGCCTCGATCGTACCGCGGTGGGTCACCACGCCCTTGATGCGGCCGTCCTTGATGATCAGTGACTGGGCAGGCGTGTTGGCGAAGGACTTCAGCTTGCCGCTTTGCTCGCCAGCGTCGATCAGCTTGCCGGCAACGGTCTGCGACCGCGGAATGACGAGGCCGGCATCGGGATCCCACAGGCCACCCTGCACCATGCTTTCCTCGATCAGGGGGAACTTTTCCTTGATCTCCGCGGGCTCCATCAGGCGGGCACGCGTGCCGAAGGCTTTGCCAGAGGCGACCTTGCGCCTGATTTCCTCCATGCGGTCATCGTCGCCGACGCGGGCGACCTCGATGCCGCCGACGCGCGCATAGTGGCCCATCTTGTCATAGAAATCGATGGAATAGAGGGTCGTCCAGCAGGACAGGAAGTCGTGGCTGGTCGCATAGCAGAAGTCGGAAGCGTGTGCCGTCGAGCCGATGTCCGTCGGGATGCCCGATTTGTCGATGCCGACGATATCGTCCCAACCGCGCTCGATCAGATGATGAGCGATCGATGCGCCCACGATACCGCCAAGCCCGATGATTACGACCTTCGCCTTTTGAGGGAATATTGCCATTGCGTGCGACCCTGATTGAAACTGAAATCCGATTTTAGGATTTGCCGAGCTGCGACTAGAGCCTGTCTACGACATAATCATCCTACTGCACGACCAGAGCCGTTCAGTCCGCAGCCGAGGATACACCGAACCCTCGACGTTGATAGCGTGGCAGTGGACGCGATGGATGCAATCCGATCGCTCTGGGACGGAGCCAGGAGCGGCCTCGGCACGGCAACGGCGCGGCATCTCGCGAGGCGGGGCGCCAGGCTTAGGCTTGGGGCACGTCGCCTCGACCGGCTGCAGGCGCAATCCACTACGGCAGCGGCATTGTCGGTTCTGCACTCGTCGGCGCATTTGCCGACGGTACGCCGTGGCCGATGGGTTGGGTCATCGGGCTCGCCGGAATAGGGAGCCTGCTCTGCGCACGACTGCTTGCGCGGCCTCTCACGGGTTCGACGACACGCTGAGCAGGAACGACGGTGGAGAGTCCGGTCTGCGCACCGGCTCGCTGCCTAGCGAGCCGGTGCCAGCACCCCTATCGCTTCCTCCGCCGCGCGAACGCCGCTTTGGAAAGCGCCATGCGCCGTCGAGAAGTCGGACGTGTGCGTTGCCTCGCCCGCAAAGAAAAGCCGACCGTCAAGCGGACGGGCGAGCGCGAGGCGGGCATCCGCCTGGCCGGGAAGCGCATGGCTGTAGGCGCCGCCGATCGATGCGGTGCCAGCCCAATTCGACGCAATGAGCGGCTTCAGGTTGCGCCGGACCGCCGAACCGAACAGGTTGACGAGCTGGTCGATCGCACGCTCGAATCCGCCCTCAACGCCACCCTTCGCGACCGCCCGTGCGCCGGCTCCGCCGAAGAAGCATTCGATCACCGGCCAGCCGAATGGCCGGATGTAATAGGAGCCGGTCGAAGCATCGTTGAGGTTTCCCAGCACATGACTCTCTGGAGCAAAGGGGCTATCTCCGACGATCTGCAGAAACAGCTTTTCGTTGGAGCCGAGCGGCAGGCGCGCGGCGGCATCCCGCCAAGGATCGAGCGCCGAGGGCCAGGCGGTGCTGTTTCCAGCAAGGACGTTGCTCGAGACCGTGATGATGACAGCGCGTGCGCGAACCGTGCCGGCAGGTGTCCTCAACGCTACGCGTCGTTCATCGAGCGAAATCGAGTTCACCAGCGTGGAAAGGCGCAATTCACAATGGGCGGGCAGGCTCGCCGTGATCAGCGTGCCGTAGCCTGCCGGTACTCGCCAGTTGCAGTCTGTCGAGGCCGCGTCGTAGGCGCCATAGTCTTTGGCCGAAATACGCTCGAGCTCGTCGCCGCTGATGAAACTGCTCAATGCCTGGAGGTAGGCAAACCACGGCTCGCCGGGCTCCAGGGCGTCGGCGGCACTGTCGCTGGCGGGAGGGGTCCCGGCGATACGCTCGCTCCAGCGCTCAAATGCAAGCCGTGCCTTGTCCCGTTCCGCACGCGAGAAGCCGAGATCGCGGAACTGGGTGCCCCATGCGGTTTGTCCGCTTTCCACCGCGAAGCCTGCCTCTTCGGCAATGCGCGTCCAAGGATTGCGGTCGGCCGAGTGAAGCCAGCCACAACCGAGATCGAGTGGAACGCCTGCAGCTTGGCGCGTCCATGCACGGCCGCCGGCGCGCGGCAGAGCCTCAAGTACCAGCAAGGTCAGGCCACTGGCGGCCAGTCTCCGTGCCGCCCCAATTCCTGCCGCACCGGCGCCGACGATGACGATATCCGGTTCGAGGGTCATGGATCTATCGCGCCATCGTTCGAACGAGGCCCAGCGGCGAGCGTCGTCGGGCGCGACGGGATCGCAGGCCTATTCTTTGTATGCATCGCCAATCCTCAGTATGCCGGCCACCACAGCCTGCGGATTGGCGGCAACGGACAAGGTCCGACACGCAGTCTATCCGGCAAGACATTCTAACGGCAAGACATTCCGCCGAATAGCCGCTATGTCTTGCAAGCAGTTATATCGGGAGTTCATGAATGCAGCGCGAGGAACTGGTCGATCTCAATGCATTCCTTGCAGGCGCCGAGGACCGGAGCTTTATCCGGGCAGCAGCGAAGTTGGGGACCTCCCAATCGGCGCTGAGCCACACGATCCGGCTGCTGGAAACGAGGCTTGGCGTGCGCCTGCTGACCCGGACCACGAGGAGCCTCGCGCCGACCGAGGCCGGGGGAAGGCTGCTCGCCACCTTGAGGCCGGCGCTCGACAGTATCGGGGCGCAGCTGCCTCGCTTGGCGAATTGCGGGAGAGACCCGCCGGAACGATCCGCATGGGGGATGCGCTCGCGAAGGACATGATCGCGACGCGCATCAGCCCGACCTGCGGATGGCGGTGGTCGGTTCGCCCGCCTATTTCGAGACGCGGTCGGTTCCGATCACGCCGCAGGACCTCGCCGACCACCAGTGCATCAATCTGCGCCTGCTGAGCAACGGTGGCCTTTACGCCTGGGAACTCGAAAAGGACGGCCGCGAGCTGCGGGTGCGGGTCGAAGGGTAGCTCGCCTTCAACAACGTCCAGATGATCGTCCGTGCGGCCACCGCCTGGTTCGGGCTCGGCTTTGTCATGGAGGATCAGGTAAGGGCGCATCTCGCGGACGGACGCTTGGTTCGGGTGCTGGAGGATTGGTGCCCATCGTTTGCGGGTTATCACCTCTACTATCCCAGCCGTCGGCAGCCCTCGGCTGCTTTTGCGGGTCTGGTGGAGGCACTCCGGTATCGTGCATGAGGCTGCCGTCGCCACAGGATTGCTGTCATGTCCCTGGTCGGTGACGATGGTCCTGGCCGGCGGGAAAGTGTCCAGGACAGCACTCGCGTCCTTGTAGTGCTGTCCTGGCCTTCGTTGAGCGGGCATTAGATCGGTCGGCCCTGACTGTCGCAAACGATGTGCAGCTCCGAGCTTTGCGGCCAGTATTCCTTTGGGGCATACCGCTGATCACCCTTCGGTCGCCAACGCGCCGCACACTCGTGCGCCCAGGAAAAACGGTTCTTTCTCGCGCCATCTGGCGCCCACCAGAAACAAATCGCTCATCTCAAAACATATTCGTCTGTGCAGGCCAGCTATGATCAAACGGCTCTTGAAGGCGATGTGCGATCAATGAGATGGTCGCGACGAATGCCAGGACCGAAAGGGCAGATCATGAGCGACCATCATGTCGTCGTTGTTGGCGGCGGCTTCGGCGGCCTTCAACTGGTGAATGATCTAAAGGGAGCTGGCGTACGCATCACTCTGCTCGACCGGCGCAATCACCATCTCTTCCAGCCGCTTCTCTACCAGGTCGCCACAACCATTCTTTCGACGTCGGAGATCGCCTGGCCCATCCGTCAACTGTATAGTGATCGACCGGACGTTACGACGCTGCTCGGCGAGGTTTCAGGCGTGCGGACGGTCGCGAACGAGGTCGCGTTGCGCGACGGAACGACCTTGCGGTACGATACCCTTGTTCTCGCCACCGGTGCGACGCATGCCTATTTCGGCCGCGACGAGTGGGAGCCTGTCGCGCCCGGGCTGAAGACGCTCGAGGATGCAACCACGATCCGCCGGCGCCTGCTGCTTGCTTTCGAGCGCGCGGAGACCACGACCGATCCGGCTGTGCGCGATGCCCTTTTGACCTTCACCATCGTCGGCGCCGGACCGACCGGCGTCGAGCTTGCCGGCATCATAGCCGACCTCGCGCACAAGACGCTGCCGCCGGAGTTCCGCAACATCGACACCCGCAAAACGAAGGTGGTCCTCGTGGAGGCCGGGCCGCGCGTGCTTCTGGGCTTTGCACCGGAGCTGTCGGCCTATGCGCAGAACGTGCTCGAAGACCTGGGCGTGGAGGTCCGTCTCGGTCAGCCGGTCACGAACTGTTCGGCCGATGGCGTGCAGATCGGCGAGCAGTTCATTGCGAGCCGGACGATTGTCTGGGCGGCCGGCGTGCAGGCGTCGCCGGCGGCAAAATGGCTGGCGGTTGCCGCCGACCGTGCGGGGCGTGTCATTGTCGGGAAGGATCTGACGGCGCCCGGATTGCCCGAGATTTTCGTGATCGGCGATACGGCGTCGGTCGTGCAGGAAGACGGCGCGCCGGTGCCCGGCATTGCGCCCGCGGCGAAGCAGCAGGGCTCCTACGCAGCCAGGGTTATCCGGGCGCGCGTTGCGGGGAAGGCCCCGCCAGCGCCATTCCGCTACCGGCATCAGGGCAGTCTGGCGACGATCGGCCAGAGTGCGGCAATTGTCGACTTCGGCAGGATCAAACTGAAAGGTTGGCTTGCATGGTGGATATGGGGCATCGCCCACATCTACTTCCTGATCGGCACGCGCTCGCGGTTCGCCGTTGCCTGGAGCTGGCTGTGGATCTATCTCAGCGGCCAGCACAGTGCACGGCTGATCACGCAGAAGGAAACCATGCGGGAGGAGAGTTAGGCGGCTCCGGAGAGCCGCCTGGCGTTTCATGCCAGCGAGGCGATATCGATGACGAAGCGGTAGCGCACGTCGCTCTTCAGCACGCGCTCGTAGGCTTCGTTGACCTCCTGGATGTTGATCTTCTCGATTTCCGACACGATGTTGTGCTTGCCGCAGAAATCGAGCATTTCCTGGGTTTCCTTGATCGAACCGATCATCGAGCCGGAAAGGCTCTTGCGGCCCGGGATCAGCGAGAAGGCGTGGACCGGGATGGCATGTTCCGGGGCGCCGACGATGACCATCGAGCCGTTGACCTTGAGAAGGCCGAGGTAGGCGTTCCAGTCGATCGCGACGCCGGCGGTGCAGATGATCAGGTCGAAGGTGCCGGCGAGCTTTTCAAAAGTCGTCGCATCGCTGGTGGCGTAATATTCCTTGGCGCCGAGCTTGAGGCCGTCTTCCTTCTTCGACAGCGTCTGCGAGAGGACAGTTATATCCGCACCCATGGCCGCACCAAGCTTGACGCCCATATGGCCAAGTCCGCCCATGCCGACGATGGCGACCTTCTTGCCGGGGCCGGCATTCCAGTGGCGCAGCGGCGAATAGAGGGTGATGCCAGCGCACAGCAGGGGAGCCGACGCGTCGAGCGGAAGGTTTTCCGGGATCGACAGGACATAGCCTTCCTTGACGACGATCGAGTCGGAATAGCCGCCCTGGGTCGCCGTCTTGCCATCGGCTTCGACGCCGTTGTAGGTTTGCACCAGACCCGGCATGTAATGCTCGTCGTCGAGATCGCGGGTGGCGCATCCGACGCAGGAATCGACGAAGCAGCCGACGCCGACGCGGTCGCCGACCTTGAACTTCGTTACAGCAGAGCCGACGGCGGAAACGATGCCGGCGATCTCATGGCCGGGGACGATCGGGTAGACTGCATTCTTCCATTCGTTGCGGACGGTATGGATGTCGGAATGGCAGATGCCAGCAAACTTGATGTCGATGACGACATCGTCCGGATTGGGCTCGCGACGCTCGAACGTGAACGGCGTCAGCGGCTTCGAGGCATCAGTGGCAGCATAGCCTTTTGCGATAGCCATTGGAAAACTCCATATATCTGGGTGGGTTGTTCGGACGCAGTGACTTATGGGCTAAAGGCGGCCAGAGGCGGTAGAGCGATCCTCCTAGCTTTTTGCACAATCCTGCAAATGTCAGCATACTGGCTGCTTGCAGCCGCGTTCGTTTCCCTTAGATAAAGACGTCTCCGATTGCTTCAAAATACGGATTTTCGCGCATGACTTTGCCTTTCAGTCCCTATGGGGAAATAGCCTCCATTGCTGAGCGGTTTGCACCTGGCGACGGCGAGTTCGCCACAGCCGTCGACAATCTGTTCGTAAGTCGCCGATCGCGGCCGACGGAGCCGCTCCATACCGCCTATCGGCCGTGTTTTGCGCTCGTGCTGCAGGGTGCAAAGAGCCTGCGTCTCGGCACGGAAACGCTGAGCTACGGGACCGGCGACTATCTGCTGACGTCGCTTGACCTGCCGGTGGCGTCACGGGTCACGGAAGCGAGCGAGCAATTGCCGCATCTCTGCCTGGCGCTCGCGATCGATGCCGAAAAGCTGTCGGCGTTGCTAAGGCGCGTCGAGGTTCCGCGCCAGGCGACCGACAAGAAGGGCCTTCGCGGCATGGCCGTCAATATAGCACCGCCAGAGCTGCTTGACGCTGCCGTCAGGCTGCTGCGGCTGCTGGATCGCCCCGACGACATTGCTGCGATGGCACCGCTGATCGAGGAGGAAATTCTCTATCGCATCCTGACGGGGCCGGACGGTCCGCGACTTCTCAATATCGCAATGGCGGAAAGCCAGGGAAACAAGATTGCGCGCGCTGTCGGCTGGCTGCGCGAGAATTTCTCGCGGCCGCTTCGTATCGAGGAACTCGCCGAACGCGTCAACATGAGCGTGTCTTCCTTCCATCATCACTTCAAATCGGTGACAGCAATGACGCCGGTGCAATACCAGAAGCAGCTTCGGCTGCATGAGGCGCGGCGCCTGATGTTTGTCGAGCGGCTGGATGTCGGGACTGCGGGATTTCGTGTGGGCTACCAGAGCCCATCGCAATTCAGTCGCGAATACGGTCGTCTATACGGCCTGTCGCCGCTGCGCGACCTTGATATCATCCGGGAATCCATCGCGGCGGAGTAGGCTGGGTCGAAATGTGCGCATGATCCGTATCGTGCCGCCGGGCGGGCAACAACAACGAAGTTTCCCTTAGATGGTGCTTGACGCGTCAGGAACTTTGCAGCATAAAGCGCACGAACCGTACCGTACGGTACTTATCGGGAGCTTGCGTCGTGTCCGTCGAAAACTTGGAGCCCAGCGAATTTTCGCCGCGCCAGAACGCTGTTCTGGAGCAGGCGCTGCGGCTGCTCGTGGACGGCGGCGAAAAGGCGCTGACGACATCGGGTGTTGCACGCGCGGCGAATTGCTCCAAGGAAAGCCTTTACAAATGGTTCGGCGACCGCGACGGCCTGCTATCGGCGATGATCGCCTATCAGGCCAGCAAGGTCAGGACCTTCGAGCGCAACGGTGAGCGGCTGACGACGACCAGCCTCCACGACCATCTCGTCATTTTTTCGCGCGATCTGCTCGAAGTCCTCGCGGGCGATGTTTCGCTGGCGCTGAACAGACTTGCGATCGGCCAGTCTCCTCGAGACGGCTCCAAGCTCGGCAAACTTCTGCTCGAGCGCGGACGCCGGCAGATCGACCGTCGGGCAATGGGTCTGATCGATTCCGGCAAGCGCGCAGGGCTGCTTCGTTTCTCCGACGCCGACGAGGCGTATCATGTGCTCTATGGCCTGATCGTTTCCGATCTGCATGTGCGCATGCTGCTTGGCGATACCGGCGTGAAGGATTCCGGGCGTCAGGCGGAGAGGGCGGTGACCTCGTTTCTCCGGCTCTACGGCACCGAAAAAGCATTGGCGGAAATGCCCGCTATCGGCTGATTTCGCTTTTTACGGACACTCAACAAGACAAGCAAAGGGAAGGACCATTCAAATGCGCGTCTATTACGATCGTGATGCTGACCTCAACCTCATCAAGTCCAAGAACGTCGTCATCGTCGGCTACGGCTCCCAGGGCCGCGCGCACGCGCTGAACCTCAAGGACAGCGGCCATGCAAACGTCGTCATCGCTCTCAAGGCCGGCTCGCCGACCATAAAGAAGGCAGAGGCCGACGGTTTCAAGGTCATGACCGTTGCCGACGCTGCCAAGTGGGGCGATCTCCTGATGATGGCGACGCCTGACGAACTTCAGGCTGACATCTACAAGGCCGACATCGCCGGCAACATCCGCGACGGCGCTGCGATCGCTTTCGCACACGGCCTCAACGTTCACTTCGGCCTCATCGAGCCGAAGGCGTCGCTCGATGTCGTCATGATCGCACCGAAGGGCCCTGGCCACACGGTTCGCGGCGAATACCAGAAGGGCGGCGGCGTTCCCTGCCTCGTTGCCGTTCACCAGAACGCTTCGGGCAACGCGCTTGAACTCGCTCTCTCCTACGCCTGCGGCGTGGGTGGCGGTCGTTCAGGCATCATCGAAACCAACTTTCGCGAAGAGTGCGAAACCGATCTCTTCGGCGAACAGGTCGTTCTCTGCGGCGGCCTCGTCGAACTCATCCGTACCGGCTTCGAAACGCTGGTTGAAGCAGGCTACGCGCCTGAGATGGCCTACTTCGAGTGCCTGCACGAAGTGAAGCTCATCGTTGACCTGATCTATGAAGGCGGTATCGCCAACATGAACTACTCGATCTCGAACACGGCAGAATGGGGCGAATACGTCACCGGCCCGCGCATCATCACGGCTGAAACCAAGGCTGAAATGAAGCGCGTTCTGCACGACATCCAGACCGGCAAGTTCACGTCGGATTGGATGCAGGAATATAAGGCTGGCGGTTCGCGCTTCAAGGGCATCCGCCGCATGAACGACAGCCACCAGATCGAAGAAGTCGGCGCCAAGCTGCGCGGCATGATGCCTTGGATCGGCAAGAACAAGCTGGTCGACAAGTCCGTCAACTAAGCTTTTCTGCTTTGGCAGGAACAGAGGCCGGCGCGAAAGCTCCGGCCTCTTGTTTTTTGGCGCACAATGCGAGCCAGCGCGTCGGCATGCTGTCGTAACCGCTGCCATCGCTCCCGCTGATGACGACGTCGTGCCAACCGGCGCGGCTCAGCAAGCCTAAGAGCAATTCCGCCGAGGGATAGTTGTAGTAGCGTCCAAAGCCGTCGTGCCCCTCGGCGTCTCCGGCCTTGAAGGTGGCATGAAAGGCGCCTGCTGGCCTCAGGGCTCGTCTGATGCGCCCGATGACGTCAGGCAAGGTTGCGCGGGGGGACATGCAGCAGGCTCGCTTCGCCCCCACACGCCGTCGAACGCGTCTTCATCGTCGAGTTCCTCGAACGCTATGATCTTCACAGGGGTCCAGGCAGCGCCTCCGCCTTGCCGGCAAGTTCCGCGGAACCATCCGTCGGCGTGACACGAAAACCCCTGGACAGCATGTATTCGCTGTCCTGACCGCAGCCGAGTTCGAGCACGGCTGCGCCTGGAGGCAGCATCGACAGGAAATCGTCGAGGCGCCTGATCGGCAAGGTGCGTTCCCCGCGTGGCATAGGTTGCCGCGTTCACTCTGTAGAAGGAAGACGTCGTTTCGCCGGGCATAGTGGGTCGATCCGTCGGTCATGGCTGGGGCCGCGATACGACGGTCTTGCCGCTGCCGCACGAGGCACGGATGCTCACCTATCGCAACGCGGCGCCAGACGACTTTATATGGAGCGCCGTCCGCTGAATGCGTGATAGAGCCACAGGACAACGACAGCGCCGATAACGGCGACGACGAGGCTGTAGATATTGAGCCCCGTTACGCCGGCAGCACCGAAGAATGTGAAAATGACGCCGCCGACTATCGCTCCGACGATACCGAGGACGATGTCCATTAGCATGCCAGAACCGCTCTTGTTAACGATCTTGCTGCCAATAAAACCGGCGATGAGGCCAAGAACAATCCACGCGATAACAGACATCTCTCATTCCCCTCCTTGATTGGCCGAGTATTCCGACCATCTCCACACGTAAGCTAAATGGATGGATCAGAAATTCAAGGCTCAGCCGGAGCCTATGCTGTTGTTTCACCCTTGGTGCCAAGAAAATCGAAGAGGAGAATAGCATGGGATTCTTTGATGACGCCGTACCCGGCGGCAATATATCGAAACCGATCATGATCGCGCTCGGCGCCTTACTTGTCGGCAAACTTCTGGGCGGCGGCAAAGCTCAGGAGGATCCGGCCGCACAGCAGGCCAATCCCCAGACCGGCGATGGCGGTCTGACCGGCGGACTTGGGGGCCTTGGCGGCCTCGGAGGCCTGGCGGGAGGGCTTGGCGGTCTTCTCGGCAAGCTGGCGGAGGCAGGCCAGGGCGACACTGTCGATTCTTGGGTCAAGCCCGGCGAGAACAAACCCATCGCGCCCGGCAATCTGGAAAGCGCACTCGGCTCGCAGACCATCAGCGACCTGGCTCGCCAGGCGGGGATCAGCGAGCAGGAACTGTTAAAGCAGCTTTCGACCGTTCTGCCTGGCGTGGTCGATAAGTTGACGCCGCAAGGACAGCTTCCGAGCCGGGATCAGATTGCCGCGCTGTTTCGGTCCTGACGCGCTCTTCGACCGACGAGGAAATTGCCCTGCCTCCTTCGGGGGCGGGGATTTTCTCGCTGTTTTTTCCGGTCGCCGTCCTCTGCTTTTTGGAATAAAAGGCCTCAGAATTGTCACGGTAGCGAACAAATAGGTCAGCAATGTTGACTTATCATTTGTTGCGTGGTTCTGTCGGCCAAAGACAAAAAATTACGAGGAAGCCCCATGTTGAATTGGGATAATATCTTTGCAACCCGCTCGTCGCGCATGCGCGCGTCCGAGATTCGCGAACTTCTAAAGCTTCTCGACCGCCCCGACATCATTTCGTTCGCCGGTGGCATTCCGGATCCGGCGCTGTTTCCCGACAGGGAGTTCAAGCAGGCTTACGCCGATATCTTCGACAGCGCTGCCGTCAGCTCGGCGCTGCAGTATTCGGTGAGCGAAGGTTACAAGCCGCTGCGGGAGTGGCTGATCACGCAGCTCGGAGCGCTCGGCATTCCCTGCGAACTCGACAATGTCTTCATCGTCTCGGGTTCGCAACAGGGCCTCGACTATCTCGGCAAACTTTTCCTTTCGCCCAACGATACGGCATTGGTGACGTGGCCGACGTATCTTGGTGCGCTGCAGGCTTTCAATGCCTATGAGCCGGCCTACGACCAGCTGACGCCGAACGGCAATCGGACGCCAGATTCCTATCGTGCCCAGGCGGCGGCAGCCGGCGGCAAGGTGAAGTTTGCCTACCTGTCAGCCGATTTCTCCAATCCGACCGGCGAAACCGTCGATCTCGCCGGGCGCAAAAAGCTCATCGATCTCGCCAACGAGATGGATATCGCGATCATTGAAGACGCGGCATACCAGTCGCTGCGCTATGACGGCGAACCGGTCCCGCCGATCCTGGCGCTGGAGATCGCTCAGAAAGGCCACATCGACGATACCCGGACCATCTATTGCGGAAGCTTCTCGAAGACGTTGGCGCCAGGCCTTCGCGTCGGCTTCATCGTCGCCAACGCGCCGGTTGTTCGAAAACTCGTGCTGATGAAGCAGGCGGCGGATCTGCATTCCTCGACCATCAACCAGATGGCGATCGCCGAAGTCGCACGGAAGGGTTTCGACGCTCAGGTCGCGAAGATCAAGGCTGCCTACAGCAAGCGCCGTGATTGCATGCTGGCGGCGCTCGAAAAATATATGCCGGAAGGCACAAGCTGGACCAAGCCGGAAGGCGGCATGTTCATCTGGGTGACGTTGCCGAAGGGCATGGATGGTGCCAGGCTTTTGGCGAAATCGATCGAGACCGCCAAAGTCGCCTTCGTCCCCGGCCGCGCGTTCTTCGCAGACGGTTCGGGCGAGAATACGTTCCGCATCAGCTTCTCTTCCAGCAACGAAGCCAAGATCGAAGAAGGCATCGCTCGTCTCGGCGCGTTGATCGCAGGCGAGATCGGCGGCAAGTAGGCAGCCGATCTCTTTGCGCTATTGTGCCAAGTGAGGGCCGAGCAATGCGAGATCGGCCTCACCAAGCCTGTCGGCTGCCGTATTGCGCTGGTGCCAGTAGGGATAGAGCAGCGGCGGCAGGCTGACATCATCCAGCCGCTTGCGCTCCTCGTCCGATAGCTTGAGGTCGGCGGCGGCAAGGTTGTCCCTGAACTGGGCTTCGTTGCGACCGCCGATGACGACTGACGTTACGGCCTTGCGGCCGAGCAGCCAGGCGAGTGCCACCTGGGCTGCCGAAACGCTGCGTTCCTCGGCGATCGACACCAGCGTTTCAACGATGTTCCACAGACGGTTCTCATCGCGGATCGGGGGTTCCGTCCAGCCGGCAAACTGGCGCGTGCCTTCGGGCGCGGCCTGGTTGCGACGGTGCTTGCCAGACAGCAGCCCGGCGGCTAGCGGGCTCCAGACGAGCACGCCGAGCTCCTGGTCGATGCTGATCGGCAGCAGCTCGTATTCGGCGTCACGCGCTTCTAACGTATAGTGAATCTGCTGGCTCACGAAGCGTTCGCGCTTCTCCCTTTCGCTGACGCCCAGCGCCTTCATAATGTGCCAGCCCGAAAAGTTCGAGCATCCGATGTAGCGTACCTTGCCCTGACGGACGAGGGTGTCGAGCGCCTCCATCGTTTCTTCGAGTGGTGTCTGGCCATCCCATTCGTGCAGCTGGAAAAGGTCGATGACGTCCGTGTTCAGCCGTTTCAGGCTGGCTTCGCACGCGTTGATGAGATGGTAACGCGACGAGCCGGCGTCGTTCGGACCGCTGCCCATGGGAAAGCGGGCTTTGGTTGCGATGAGCAGGCCGTTCTTGCGCGGTCCTGCGAAGATCTCGCCAATGATCTCCTCCGAGACCCCTTGCGAATAGACGTCCGCCGTGTCCAGCAGATTGACGCCTGCGTCGACGCAGATGTCGACCAGCCTTCGTGCTTCGGCGACACCCAGATCACCGACAGCCTTGGCCCAGCCCTTTCCGCCAAAGGTCATCGTACCCATGGTCAGCGTCGAAATCTTGAGGCCGGAACGGCCGAGCGAGCGGTATTCCATCTACCTTCCTCCAATCCCAAAAATGAAAGCGTGAATTGCGCGCTAGAAGATAGGGGCAGCAGCGCTCGGTCAAGGGCGGCCCGTCTGTTTCGCCACAACCGAAAAAGCCGACTGTCACAATCATGTTGTCGGCCGTGGCTAAGGAACGGATCTTCCATCACCCGAGGGCAATATCATGAAGACCATCGTTTCCGCTGCCGCACTTCTCGCCGCCAGCCTCTTTGCCGTGCCGGCTTTGGCCGCCAACCTCGTGCTCTATACCAGCCAGCCGAACGAGGACGCGCAGGCGACCGTCGATGGCTTTATGGCCGCGAACCCCGACATCAAGGTCGACTGGGTCCGCGATGGCACGCCGAAGATCATGGCGAAGCTGCAGGCCGAGATCGAGGCGGGCAATCCGGTTGCCGACGTTCTTTTGATCGCCGACACGGTAACGCTCGAGCGCCTGAAAGAGGCCGGCAAGCTGCTCGCCTACAAGTCCCCGGAAGCCGCGAATTACGACGCTGCGCTTTATGACGCCGACGGCTACTACTACTCCACCAAGCTCATCACGACAGGCATCATTTACAACACGGCCGCTTCGTTGAAACCGACGAGCTGGAAAGACCTGACCAAGCCGGAGGCGAAGGGCCTCGTCTCCATGCCGAGCCCACTTACGTCCGGCGCAGCGCTCATCCATGCGCAGACCCTTGCGGGCGTCGATGGCCTCGGTTGGGGCTTTTACAAGGACCTCGCCGCCAACGGTGCGACGGCTGCCGGCGGCAACGGCGCGATTCTGAAGGCCGTCGCTTCCGGCGAGAAGGCCTACGGCATGATCGTCGACTACATGCCGATCCGCGAGAAGGCGAAGGGGGCGCCAGTCGAGTTCGTCTTTCCGGCTGAAGGCGTTTCTGCGGTGACCGAGCCGGTCGGCATCCTTTCAAGCTCGAAGAACACGGATGCCGCCAAGAGGTTCGTGGACTACGTGTTGTCGGAAAAGGGCCAGGAAGGCTTCCTGAAGCTCGGCTATATCCCCGCCCGCGACGGCATGAAGGTTCCTGAAGGCTTCCCTGCGCGCGCGAGCATCAAGGTGCTGCCGATCAATGCGACTGCTGCGCTCAAGAGCACCGATCAGGACCTCAAGACCTTCTCCGGTATCTACAGCTCGAACTGATCGACGCAGACAAGATGTATGGATATGTTCGTCCCGGGAGCAGCCAGCCGGCCTGGCTGTTTCCGTTTGTCGTCATCATCGTCCTGATCCTCAGCGTGCTTCCGCTTGCGCGGCTGGCAGTGACCGGCATCGCGGCACTCGCCGACGGCGGCGCGGTCGCTGTGTTGACGGATCCGGCACTCTGGTCGGCCACCTACTACACACTCGTCACTGCCGTCCTCGGCACCATCGTTTCACTGCTCATCGGCTGCGCCTTTGCATTCATTTTGACGCTGACGGACATAAGCGCGAAGAGCGTGCTCAGCTTCCTCTTCGTTCTGCCGATGATGATTCCGCCGCAGGTTACGGCTCTAGCCTGGGTGCAGATGTCCGGACCATCGAGCCCGCTGCTGAAGGCCTTGCATATCGCCCCGCCGCTCGGTTCGCCGCAGCCGCTTTACTCGGTCGGCGGGATTGCGCTGCTTTACGGCGTCCAGCATGCGCCGCTCGTCTATCTGGCGCTGCGCGCAGGCTTGATGGCGCTTCCGCGCGACGGTGTCGAGGCGGCGCGCCTTTCGGGCGCTTCAAGCCTGCGTGTCTTTCGTGACATCATCATGCCGCTGTCGCTGCCCGGGATCATTGCCGGCGCAGCCATCTCCTTCGTCTCTTGCACCGGAAATTTCGGCATTCCCGCCATTCTCGGCATTCCCGCGTCGATCTACACGCTGCCGACGCTGATCTTTACGAAGTTTTCCGCCTTCACGAACCGGACGTTCGGTGACGTGGCGCTGCTGTCGGCGATCATTGCAATTATCTCCGTTGCCGGCCTTGCCGTTCAGGATCGCGCACTGCGCGGCCGCGACTATCGCATGCTGGGCCTGTCCGGCGCGACGGCGACCTTCGAGCTCGGCCGCTGGACGTTCCTCGCTGTGCCGCTGCTGTGGTTGACGGTGTTGTTGATGTTTGCGGCCCCCTTCTTCGCACTCCTGGCGGGTGCCCTGGTGCCTGCCTACGGTGTACCGCTGACGTTCAAGACGATGTCGTTCACCGCATTTTATGAAATCCTCTTCCGACAGTCGGTCACGCAAACGGCATTTGCCAATTCGATCTCGCTTGCCGCCGGCACTGCCATTTGTCTCCTGGTGGTGAGTGTCCTCACAGCCTATGCCCTGACCCGACGCAGAGATGCGTTGAGCCGCGTCGTTTCCAGCGCCATCGAAATACCGTATTCACTGCCCGGCATCGTCATCGCTGTATCCTTCATCCTAGTCCTTGCGACGCCGATCCCCGTCCTCCACGTGACGCTGTACGGTACGGTGTGGATCATCCTCGTCGCCTACCTGTCGAGCTTCTTCGCCGTCAGCCTGAAACCCGTTGTCAGCGCTTTCCATCAGCTCGATCCCGCGCTAGAGGAGGCGGCGCGACTGTCCGGTGCCGGCTTCTTCTGCCGTTTGAAGGACATCGTTCTGCCGCTGATCGCGCCTGCCGCGGGTGCGTCGGTCATCCTTGTCTTCCTGATCGCCTGCAACGAACTGACCATATCAGCGCTTCTCTGGTCGGCGGGGACGCAGACGCTCGGCGTTGCGATCTACAATCTCGATGATAGCGGCAGCTCCGATCTGGCATCCGCCCTCTCGGTACTTGTCGTCCTCATGGTCGTTTTCATGATGCTGCTTCTTGAACTCATGGCAAAGCGGCTGCCGAGGGGAGTGGTGCCGTGGCGAAGCTGATCCTCAACTGTGTCGCCAAGGATTTCGGGACCGGACGTGCGGCTGTGAGCGGCCTTTCGCTGGATGTGCGGGAAGGCGGTTTTCTGGCGCTGCTCGGTCCCTCCGGCTGCGGCAAGACGACGGTGCTTCGCATGATCGCCGGGTTCGAGACGCCGACGGATGGTTCGATCCACCTCGGCGAGCGCCTGCTTGCGGACGCCGCGCAATCCTTGCCGCCGGAACGGCGCAACATGGCGATGGTGTTCCAGTCCTACGCACTGTGGCCGCACATGAGCGTCGCCGACAATGTCGGCTACCCCCTGAAGGTAAGGGGCATCTCAGGCGAGACGTACAGGCAGAAGGTGCGCGAGGCGCTCTCCACTGTGAAGCTGGCAGACTATGCGCAACGGCGCCCGGCCGATCTTTCAGGTGGGCAGCGGCAGCGAGTGGCTCTGGCGCGCTGCCTGGTGACATCGCCCGATGTGGTGCTGCTCGACGAGCCGCTGGCCAATCTCGACCGGCATCTGAAGCAGGAGATGGAAGAGACGTTTCGCGAGTTCCACCAAAGGTCCGGTGCGGCCATGATCTATGTCACCCATGACCAGAGCGAGGCCATGGCACTCGCTACCGATGTGGCCGTGATGTCGGAAGGGCAGCTCCTGCAGGTGGCGCCGCCGGCGGAAATCTACGCCCGCCCCGAAGGCCGCATCGTCGGCGGTCTGATCGGCCGCGGCGCGATCCTTTCGCTTCCATCACCAGCTGGTGACGTCAGGCGGTTCGGCTGGGACGCGATCGCGCCGCTGATGGCTGTCGAGGGGTGCGATGGTATGAAGGCGGACATTCTCGTCCGGCAGGAGGATGTCATCCTCGACGCCGAAGGCGCAAAGGCAAGCGTGGTGTCCGTCCTCTATGAGGGTGAGCGCTACGCCGCCAGGCTGCGCCTCGTCGATGGCCAGACACTGCGCGCCTTCAGCCGCATGCCTCTGCGGATCGGCGAGGAGGTGCGGGTGGTCATTCGCAGTGCTTGGCGATTGTGAGTGTCGCGCGGTCTTTCCGAACCGGTCTTTCGCCTCTACTAATGTTGCAATGCCAATCGGAAATGCCTGATGTCGCTACGCATTGCAACGTTCAACGTCGAAAACCTCATGACGCGTTTCGACTTTACCGGGTTCCGCAACCAACTGCGCCAAGACCGCGTCATCAAGCTTTTCGAGGTTCGCAGCGAAGGCGTCTACCAGCAGCTCGAGCAGGCCCGTGTGATCGCTTCGACCGACGATACCCGGCAGATGACGGCGCTGGCGATCGCCGATGCGGATGCGGATATCCTGTGCCTTCAGGAGATCGACAATATGGAGGCCCTGCAGGCCTTCGAATACGGCTATCTGTTCCGCATGGTGGGAACCGGCTATCGGCAGAAATACCTGGTCGAGGGAAACGACAGCCGGGGCATCGATGTCGCGGTGTTGATGCGCGAGGAGACGAGGGACGGGCAGAAGATCGAGCTCAAGGAGATCAAGAGCCACGCGATGACGACCTATCGCAGCCTCGGCCTATTCGACGACGAACTGGCCCTGACCAATCACATCGACGACAAGATATTCAAGCGCGACTGCCTGGAACTCGATCTTCTGATCGGCGGCCTGCCGATGACGCTGTATGTCGTACATTTCAAATCGATGGGAGGTCCCCGCGAGGGACTCGACGGTCGCCGCTACACCATGCCCATCCGGCGCGCGGAGGCGAGGGCGGTACGCCGCATCATTGAAGACCGCTTCGGCGCAGATGAGACATCCGGCAAGCGCTTCGTCATCTGCGGGGACATGAACGACTACCAGGAGCGCGTCGACGTGGTCGGCCGTCGCCGCACCGGCTACTCGTTCCAGCATCAAGACGAAAGCGAGAGCGCGCTTGACGTTTTTAGCCAGGACGGCTTTGCGGAGAATGTGGTTCGGCGCCGCGATCTGCTCGACCGCTGGACGCTCTACCACGCCCGCGGGCCGGAGGAGCAGTGGCTCTGCCAGCTCGACTATCTCTGGCTGTCTCCGGCGCTTGCGAAAACAAACGCGGGGCGGCTTCCGGAGATCATCCGGCACGGCCAGCCTTACCGTACGGTGTTTCCACCGGGGCAGGAGGTGGAACGCTATCCCCGTACGGGGTGGGACCGGCCGAAGGCCTCCGACCATTGCCCCGTCGTCATGACATTGGATCTGATATGAACGCGTGTTTCTCCGAAGACTTCATCGGCTGGCCTCCGGAACAGACGGTCTTTCCGATCGCCGGCCTCAATCTGAGGGTGCTGCCCGGCGACCATCCCTTCTATATTGCCGAACAGGCGGCGATCGCGGAAAACTGGGCAAGGGAGACGGCTTCGAACCCTGCGCTTTTCGATGGCCGCATGATTTTTCAGATGCGGCTGTCGCTATGCGATGACGGTATCGCCGGCGAAGGCCACGTCATTCCGTTCTCAACCTTCATGTGGTGGCGAAGACAGCCCAAGCGGCTGGGCGGTATTCACCTTTTTGCCTATCCGGTCCTGGAGACTTCCGACGGTGCGCTCGTCGCGATCCGCATGGGACCGCACACAGCCAATCCCGGACAAGTCTATTTCGCGGCCGGTTCGCTGGAACCCGAGGACGTGTCGGGCGGGCGTTGCGACATCGAGAGCAATATGCGCCGCGAAGTGCTGGAGGAGACCGGGCTCGACCTTTTGGAGGCGCGCGCGGGCGACCGGTATTTCGCCAGCCACAACAGACGCACTGTCACCGTGTTGCGGCTTTTCCGCTTCGACCTTAGCGCCGACGACATGATTGCGAAGATCCATTCACACATGCTGGTCGCCGAAGATAAGGAGATCGCGGGCGCGGTGGCAATCCGTTCCGCCGATCCCGCCGCGCATCCCTACAACATCGCGATGCTTCCCGTCATCGATTGGTATTTCCATCAGAGCTAGCTCACGTGACGCCTTGCGCTCGCTTCGGCGGTCGGGCAGGTTGGCGGCACGAGGACCCGAGACAGGAGGCCGATGTGGCGCGCAGCTACAGCGTCTATGACGTGTTCACCGACCGGAGACTGGCGGGCAATCCGCTCGCTGTGATTTTCGATGGAGACGGCCTGACCGACGAGGCGATGCAAGCGATCGCCAAGGAAATGAACCTCTCCGAAACGGTCTTTGTCCAGGCCTCCGACAATCCCGCCTACACTGCCCGGATTCGCATTTTCACGCCCGGCCGCGAGCTGCCCTTCGCGGGTCATCCGACCGTCGGCGGCGCAATCGCTCTCGCCGAGAAGCAGCATGGCGACACAACCATCGATCTGGTGTGTGTCCTAGAGGAAAACGTCGGGCCAGTGCGCTGTGCCGTGCGACTGAGCGCTGGCGAGGCCAGCTTCGCGGAGTTCGACCTGCCGCGCAAATCCCAGCAGATCAACATGCCCCTCGACAGGCTCGGCATCGCAAAGGCTCTTTCGCTGACCGTGACGGAGATCGGATTCGAGAACCATGTGCCGTCGCTCTGGACGGCGGGCGTGCCGTTCCTCATGGTCCCCGTGCACGATGTCGGCGCGGCGCAGAGCCTGGATTTCGATCCGCAGCTATGGGAGGCGATGGTGCCCTTCGTCGACGGCGCGCTCGCCTCTGCGTATATCTACTGTCGCGGCGGCGTGAACCATGTGGCGAAGTTCCATGCGCGCATGTTCGCCAGTGGCATGGGCATTTTGGAGGACCCGGCAACAGGCGCCGCAGCGGCGGCGCTTTCCGGCGCGATCCACCATTTCGACCGCCTGACGGACGGCCACCACGGCATGACGATCGAACAGGGTGTGGAGATGGGGCGCCCTTCCTTCATCCATCTTCATATGGATGTCGAAGGCGGCGCGATCTCGAACGCCCGTATCGGCGGCCACGCGGTGCGTCTCGCAAGCGGCATGCTGGACCTTTGATTTCATTGCATTTCAGCCATGCACAAAAAAATCGAGATTGATCGAAGATTTTTCGGAAGGGCGCTAGACAAGCCGAACGATCCTGTTTATACGCCCTCTCACACCGCGAGACGAAGCGGTTACGGGTGATTAGCTCAGTTGGTAGAGCAGCTGACTCTTAATCAGCGGGTCGTAGGTTCGAGCCCTACATCACCCACCAAAAACCTCTTGGAAAACCAAATACTTACAGCGATTTGATCGTTCTCCAAGAGGTTTTCAAACTGCGCAGTTTGCAGTCAGTTTGCAGGTTTTGTTCCTGAAACGTGCTTCTCCAACTTCGACATTGCCTGCTCCGCCAACTCGATTTTCCCGCCGAGGTAGTGGGCGTCCAAAATGGCATCAACGTCCTTCAAAGAGTGGCCTGTAATCGATCCGATTTGGCTCGACGAGCATCCAGCTAGCGCTAGGCGCGTGACCGCCGTGCCGCGCAGATCGTGGAACGTAAGGCCAGTGACATTAGTCTTCGCCACCGCCTTGCCCCATGAAGTGCGAAAGCCGTCCTCGGTCCAAGCGCGGCCTTTTGTGTTCGTCAGGATGGTGGTCGTCCGACGGGTGGCAGTGTCGAGCACTTCCTTGAGTGGACCGCCGACCGGGATGACAACGCGCGCACCGGTCTTGCCTTGGCGAACCTTCAGCGTCTTTCCGTCATAGGCGCTCCACGGCGCGCGCAAGAGGTCACCCTGGCGCTGTCCCGTCCAAAGAGCCATCATGAGCGCCATGCGCACCTCCAAGCCCGCAACAGCCACGAGCGCCGCAATGTGCTCCGCCTCCCAAATCTGCTCGGTTCGATTGGCTTCATAGAGGCGACCACCTCGCTCGCAAACATTGATCGCGATACGTCCGCGGTCCTTCGCGAACGAGAGGACCCGGGCGAGCGTCGTCCAGGCGTAGTCCGCCTTCCGCGGCGTCTCGGCCATCTTGTCGCGCCACTCCTTGAACTCGCCACGCATTTCCTTGTCCTGCAGAGCCGCGAACGAGAGCTTGCCGAACTCGTCGCGGATCATATCGAGGTAACTGGAGTAGGCGCGCTTCGACTTGTCCGACAGTGACGTGAAGTCAGCCGACGCCTTGAACTCGACGATCAGCTTCTCCATCGTGTCGGTCGTTGGCTCCTTCCGCTCCTTGATTGCAGCGTAGAATGCCTTTCCGAGCATCGGGTCACCCGGCTGCAGCGGCGATCCGTCCTTCTTCTTGAGAAGTGGCCCGCCGCGCCATGCGTAGCAGTAGTGAATGGTTGTGCCGTCGGCCAAGGTCTTCTTAACCTTAGCCAGCCCCTTTAGCTCTACGCGCATCGCGCTCCCGCCTCCATTTTTGCAGGTCAGTCTCTTCTTCATTGTCATTGGCGCCGAGCCCGCTGATTTCGTCAAGACGAGCGTCGATCGCTCTCTTGTCCCATTTACGCGTGCCAGGCACAGACGGCGGCATCTTGTGCGTCGCCACCCAGAGCGAAAAGGTCGATTCGCCAATGCCGCAATAAGCGGCCGCCTCGCGCCTGCCGATCAGGCGCGGGCCGTTGTCGTTGTCGTGGGGGCGGGTCATGCTGCGGCCTTCCGAGCATCCATATGTTCACGGATCTCGAACATGTCGTGACCGCACTTCGGCTTCCAACGCAAATCCCAATCCCGCTGGTTTAGGGGGTCGAACTGGATTTGGATGCGGCAGTCTCCGCAGTACCATGCATAGGAGCCGTGGTTGTACCAGAGCGCTGGGGCGCTCTGGCATCGTGTGCGGTTGCAGCTTCCGCCTTCCTTGCCCTTGTCTGGCTTGTTCGGGCCGTTGTAATCGCCATGCGCCATCACAACGCCCTCCAGATATCTTCACCAGGCGGATGGTAACGCTCGATCGATCCGCAGCCGGCCGCAAGGACGATCACTGCCAGCACGAACACCAGCCAAAGCAGCCCCGAAATCGGGACTGCTCGAAGAAGTGCCCGGACGGCACTCATGCGGCGGCTCGAAACGGCGCGTTGTCATTGCTGGCCGCTAACCGC
The DNA here is from genome assembly GCF_056406295.1 of Rhizobium sp. P1_C7. Lineage (NCBI taxonomy): Bacteria > Pseudomonadati > Pseudomonadota > Alphaproteobacteria > Hyphomicrobiales > Rhizobiaceae > Rhizobium > Rhizobium sp. P1_C7. The sequence continues at coordinate 47,326 of NZ_JBFUAL010000009.1, read as the reverse complement.
TCTGCGATATCCCGCAACCGGCTCGCGATTGCGATGTGGCGGCGACCGCGTCGATGGCCGTGCCAGTCGGCGATAAGCTGAAGCCGACTGGCCGGAATTCCAAGTTCGTCGGCGCGCGACGGCGTCAGCGCGTCGACGACTTCGGTGCCGGTGCCGGTGCCCGTGTATGGCGTGGGCGCATAGGTTGGCTTGGCGGGCGTAGCGAAGGTCAGTCTTCTGTTCGTCTGCATCGTGGTCTCCTTCTCTGTGGTGGTTGGTGGAATTCGTGAGAGCGCGGCACGGAAACGAAAAGTTGCAGCCGATCACCACCGGCCGCGCTCTATTGCCTTGGGAGGCAATGGTGTCGGGCGCTACGACGCGTGGTGCGCCAGGTAAGGCACCCAAACTGAGACGCACCAGATGAAGGCGCCGGCCGAAGCCGCGCCAATCACGTCCTGAATGAAATCTCGAATGGAAAAGCCATCATAGTGGCCGAGGGGAGCGGGCTTCATGCCTCTGCTCCCGAAACTGCTTCGTCGAGCCACATGGTGCGGCAAGTGCGGCGATCATGGCCGCTGAAGCTTCTAATGCGGACAGGCCGGTGAATAGGGCGGCCCTGCTTCTTTGCTTTGTGGTCCGGCTTCGGCATCGGTTCGATGCTGCCTGCCGTTGTATGCACGTCTTCGAAATCAAGCTCGTCGACGAGTAGTCTTCTTCTCATGGTGTGGTCTCCTCTGTGGTGTCCCGCCTGGTTAGGTGTGGCGGTGAGGAGACCATAGGTTATAGGTTTTGGCGCGTCAACCTATAAAACACATAAGTTAGTATTTTCCTGATAAGGTAATGACGTGAATGCTCACGATGTCATCTCGCGGGAATTCGATTCGCACATCTGGATTATATTGCTTCAGCACCAGCTTATCGCCGATATAGCCGACAAGCTCCTTGACGAAACCACGAGGCGGCATGTCCTCGACCTTTGGCTTAACCTGGACGACCACGTCATCACCTTTGCGCGCGGGCTTGCGCGGGTGAACGTATGCAAGCTCGCCTGATTTGAAGCGAGGATACATCGACTCGCCGTCGATCCAGACGGCATATGCGTCGGGAACGTTCGCCAAAGAGGGCGGGCATGCGACGTAGTCGAGCACCGTTCCATTGAAATCGTATTGGCCGTCATCGCCGCCGACGACTTCACCTAGTACCGGTAACATCCTGGTAGGCTTACCAATTGTCATGGGGATTGGCGTCTTGTCGATCGTGCCGTTTGGTTCGTGGCTGAGGGTATCGTGCGAGAGAATGTCGCGTACAGCCGCCTGGACACTGCGCGGCAGCCTTGTCGACTTTCCGTCTTCACGGCTGGAATCGATCATGAGCTCGCGCATCTCGCTCTCTGGTATGCTGAGCGCGGCTGCGATGTCGCGCCACTTCCTCGGCGATGAGACAAGCCCTGCGAGCAGATCGCTGACACTAGGCTGGGACATCCCAACCTTAGCGGCCAGCTCAGTCTGGGTTATTCCCATCGCCGCGGCTCGAGCCGTAAGGAAGTCAGATAGCTTGCTCATAGGTTTTATTCCTTATTTTTTTCAATCAGTTATCAGATTATGTGTTGAAATGCAACAAAATGTTGTTGACCAATAATCCGATAACCTATACCAATAATCCTCATGAACGGCACAAGACGCAGAAAGCGCAGGCCGGTCAGATTGCCTAACCAAAACAAAATGCAAGCTCCGCGGCTGGGGCGAAAGAAAGGACGGGCGAACATGACAGAAGAACGCGTACCGAGAAGACTTCGCTATCGATCGGACAAAACCGCGAGAAGATACGGCGCCATGATGGCGCTGGATCAAAGCAGAAGAAGATTTGTTGGCGGCGACGGAGCGAGAAGACGCGGTCAATGCCAAAGAGGTCCGCCCTGATGTATCGAGTAGGGCGGCCTCCCTAGACGTGGCGGCATACGGCTGTGACGTGTGGGGAGTATTTGCCGTCGATCGGCGGCATTTCGCGTTTTTAGAAGCAACTTTTCGAGGGATGCACGTGAGAACTGAGCGCACCAAGGGAATGAAGAATGAGCCGCTAGAGCAGCGCAGCAATGCGAAGCCTGGCGGTTTTTCGCATTCTGGTTTGGGGAGTGGTGAGGAAGAGCGCCAGCAGACCCGAAGGCCGGCACCACCCGCTTGCGCTGCGGGCGCTCGTCTTTCCTACTGCACCGAGGAGGAGACCACTGCGAACAGCAGTTTTACTCAAGGTGGTTCGATACCGGCACCACACCGGCAACGATTGGATATCACCATCTTGCCAATTTTGTCAAGCGGCAACCCGCTCCGCAGCTGCGATGACGTGCACGGCCTCAACATCCTTGACGACAATTTTCTTGTCGGAGGCGTAGTGGACGAGCGTGGCTTCGCTGTTCTCGATCGCGCCCAGCCGACCGAGCCACGCGATGCCACCTTTGGAGTGGACGAGCACCTCGTTGCCAACCTTCGGCCACAAGCTGGGATCCGCCCATGCTTTCGTGCCGACCAGCAGCGCAGGCTCCATGGCCTTTGTGTCGATCCGAATGCAGTAGCGGGTGAGGGGGTAGCGCATGCCGCCATCCTCGGCACTGAACGAATATTTCCCCTCCTTGCGGTCAGTCACCTTCCCGTAAATCGGATCCATCTTCGGCAGCTTCGTGTTGCCAGTAGATTCACGCGCTTCGTCGAGAAGCGTGGCGACGTCATCGATCGGAATTCGCAGGAAGTCGCCGATCCGTTGGTAAAACTGTTGGCGCGGAATGCCGCCCGTCTTCCAGGTGTTAAACGCCTGCTGAGACCACCCAAACTCGCGAGCGAGCTCGCGCTCTGACCTGCCGCGGCGCTTTAGTTCAACATCCAGCATTTGGGAGAATCGGGACATGCTAATGACCTAGCGAGTGATTGACCATCTTGACAAAATAGTAAAAATGTATTAGCGTTGCCCATGATGACAAATTTGTCACAATTTGTCAATCAGGCTACCAAGCCAGCGGCACCACCCGCAACTCACCAAAGTAAGAGGAGCCATCATGAGACCAGACAATCTGGATGATAAGCCGTCGCGCGTCCTCGTCGCGGCCAACGACAATCGCACAACAAGAATGGTCCCGCACAACGGCGGATGCTCGACGACGTCTGGCATGGTGGCAGTGACCCTTGCTCGCAGCGCGCAGCCAGTAGACGCGCAACCGACAGGGGTGGCGGCATGAGCGACGCACCAGAAACACCCAACAACAACATCTGCCACTGCGTGCATTTCGAGTTCGGCGACTACGTCCGCTCGACGCAGAACCCCCATCTGACTGGCCAGGTGATCGGCGAGCGCAACTGGGGCGACGAATACATGGTGCGGCTTACCGATGGCGCCAGCACCATCTGGTGGCACTCCATCGAAATCGAGCACGACCTTGACGCGTACCCGCCACCGCAAGAGGGCGAGCAGCCATTGCCGGACAACGTCGTGAAGGTTGATTTCACCAAAGGTGGGCGCTTGAAGCCCGATACGAAGACGGAAGGAGCTGCTTAGCAGCTGCCGTTGAGGCTAGGCGACTGCCAATCAACGAGCGTCCCCCGGAAGGGATCGCCGCCGCCTAACACCACCCACCACCATCACCACACCAAAGCCGTGCGCCGACCAAGCGCACGGCCAGAGGAGACCATTGTAATGAGAACGAACGCATACGCCACGAACTACACCCGCACCGGCAAGCTCGACATGTTGAACCGGAAGCCGTTCCGGACAGCATCGCAGAAGGCGGAGGCTAGCCGGACAGCCAAGCTCGTCGACGGTCGCTACGTTTCAAGCGCGCCGGTCAGTTATCACCGGGCGGCTCGTCAGCAGGCGGCCGCATGAGCGACCCAACCCCAGACCGCCCACCGCTCGACTACGTGCCGATATCCCGCCTTGGCGGCGCGGCAAGCTTCAAGCCGACCAAGTGGCTGCAGCCAAGTGCGCTCCAAAGGGGCGCAATCGCTGGCGTCTGCGGCGGGCTTGGCGGTGTCGTCATGACGTTGGCTCCATCGGTCGCACTGGCCGCTGTCGCCATCGCGGTGCTCGTTGGCGCCGTCCACTTCGCCGGCAAGCTCGCGGATCGTCTCAATGCCTTCGACGGCAAGTGAACACTAGGAAGGAGAGAGCATGGCAATTTCGCTGAAATCGCTGAAAAGCACCACGAGACTCACCCCGCCCATCACGCTGCTCTACGGCGTCGACGGCGTCGGGAAGTCATCACTGGCGGCAGAGTTTCCTGACGCAATCTACATCAGCACGGCTGGCGAACGGCCGCCGTCTGATGTCGAACTGGCCACGCCTGGAGACGTAGAGACTTGGGAGGACCTCAAGAACATCGTCGGCGATCTCATCACCGAAGAACACGAATTCAAGACGGTCATCTTCGATAGCCTCGATGGCCTGGAACCAATCATCAATGCCGAGACCTGCGCACGCATAGGAGCGGATTCGATCGGGTCCAACGACAAGGGCTCGCCGGCCGCGTTCGGGCAGGGGGACGTTCAAGGCGACGTTGAGTGGGGCGAGTTTATGGATGCGTGCGCCGCTCTAACGGAGCGTGGCATTGCTGTTGTCCTTTTAGCGCATCCCGAGATTAAGCGTTTCGACAGCCCTGTCACCGATCCGTACGATCGCTACCAGGTGAAGCTTCGCAAGCGTGCGGCCGCTCTCGTCCGCGAACGCAGCGATATCGTTGCCTTCCTGAATTACCGCGTCTCGCTGAAAAGCAAGGAAGTCGGAATCAAGAAGGAAGTCACCCACGCAGAGGGCGGCAAGGAGCGCCAGATCCACCTGACAGAAGGGGCGGGATTCGTCGCCAAGAATCGCTATTCGATGCCCGATGCGATCACCTATCGTAAGGGCAAGGGATACGAAGAACTCAGCAAGCATTTTCCGCAACCAACTGGAATTGCTGCCTAATGTTCCACCAAGAGCAATGGTTTGCGTGGTTCCCGGTCAAGGTCCGGACACGCGGCAGCCAGCGCTGGGCTTGGCTCGAAACCGTGATGCGCGAATGCGCGCACACCGCGTACGGTAGCGGCTCATGGCGCTACTACGCACTCACCAACTAACCACCACCACGAAGGAGACCACGCATGGCCGCACTTGGCAAAAGATTTGATGCTACCGAACACGATACCGAACAGCGCGATTATGAGGAGCTGCCGAACGGTGACTATAGCCTCGAGATCGAAGCTTCGGATGTTGCGCCCACCAGCAATGGCAAGGGCACGATCCTGAAGACAACGATGGTTGTCATCGCGCCCGAGCAATACAAGGGCCGCAAGCTCTTCAACAACTACAACATCGAGAACGAAAGCGTTAAGGCGCAGGAGATCGGCCAGCGTCAATTCGCCAGTCTTTGCCGCGCTATCGGCGTTGATGGCGTAGACGACTCAGAAGAGCTTCACTTCCACGCCTTCATGGCCAAGATCGGCTTGGGTAAGGCATCGGCGGACGGCAAGTATCCAGCTCGCGCCGAGATTAAGAAGTATCATTTCCCAACCGACGACCAAGGCAACCCGATCGACCTCCCGGAGCCCAAGATCGACGCCAACCAGCCGCAGCCAGCGGCCGCCAATGACAACAAGCCAGTCGCTCGTGCTGCTGCGCCGGCAGCGGCAACAGGTCGTCCTGCCACCGGTGCCAAGCCCTGGGGCAAGAAGTAATCACCACGCGGCGGGTCGTAACCAGCGGCCCGCCACTTCACCACAACTGAGGAGACCACCAGCGTGAAGCTATCCATAGCCCGCCAAGACCTCGCGCGCGTCCTGACGACCGTCGGCCGCGTCGTGGAAAGCCGAAACACTATCCCGATCTTGGGCAACGTTCTGCTGTCCGCAGCCGACGGCAGGCTGCAGGTCACCGGCACGGACCTTGATATCGTCGCCACGGATTCCGGCGTTGCCACGGTTGAGCAACCGGGGACGCTCTGCGTCGACGCAAAGCTGCTGTCAGACATTGCCAAGAAGGCCGGCGGCGATGTGACCTTGTCCGAGGACAACGGACAGCTGATCGTGAAGTCGGGCCGCAGCCGATTTGCGCTTGGGACATTGCCGGCCAGCGATTTCCCCGATCTCAAGGGGGGCAAGTTCACGGCCAGCTTCGACATCGATCTCGCCGCGCTGTTCGCGCCTGTGGCGTTTGCTATCTCGACCGAAGAGACGAGATACTATCTGAACGGCATCTTTCTGCATGTCGTCGACGGCAAGGTCGTGGCGGTCGCCACCGACGGCCACCGCCTTTCGCGCCACGTCGGCCAGCCCACAGAAGACCAGTTCCCGGGCATCATCGTCCCGCGCAAGACCGTTGGCATGCTGCCAAAAGGCTCCGTCACCTTGTCGGTCTCTGAGACCAAGATCCGCGTCGAAGCCGGCGAGTTCTCCCTCACCAGTAAGCTGATCGATGGAACGTTCCCTGACTACCCGCGCGTCATCCCGCAGAACAACGACAAGCTGGTCACCGTCGACTGCGACGCATTCATGAAGGCTGCCGATCGCGTCGCCACCGTCTCATCGGAGCGTGGCAAGGCCGTCCGCCTGTCTGTCGCGCCTGGCAGCGTCGCAATGGCAGTCGTCAGCACAGATGCCGCGGCAAACGACGAAGTCGAAGCGGAATACAGCGGCGAGCCGATCGAGATCGGTTTCAACAGCCAGTACGTCCGCGAGGTATTCGGCGTTCTGCCATCGGGTCCCGTCGTCTTGGCGCTGTCCGAGTCGGGTTCGCCGGGGCTGCTGACGTCGGCTGGCTTCGAGGGGCTGACGCTCGTGCTGATGCCGATGAGGATCTAGCCGATGGCAAAGTTCATGGTCGACTACACCTTCCAAGGCAGATCAAGCCGCACAATCGAAGCAGATTCGATGGAGGCCGCAGAGGCCTCCGTCGAGGCCGAAGTGTACCGCGATGATTTCGATATCGATGCCGACAGTATCGACGATGTGAATTTCAACATCCAAGAGATGCACCCGATCACGCGCGACGGACGGGAACTCTGGACCACATACGTGCGGGAGGGTGACGTTCGCGGCCACCGGTCGGCCCTCGCTTCAACCCCATTATTTGGGGCGCTCGAGTAGTGGCTCCGCTCCCCGTCATGCGCCCGGTCGCACCAACTCCGCATCGTCCTGCTAAGGCGAGTAACCTTCGTGTGACCGCAGACTTTCTGGCGGGGCGCACCCGTGGGCTAGCGGCCTTCGGCTATTCGAAGCCAAGATGGATCGAGTTCTGCGAGGTCGCGCTTCGGCGCGGCTTCGACGTCAAGCTTTATGAGGCACGCCGCACCGCGTCCAAATATGTCACGCTGCGTAAAGGCAATAGATCGTTCAAAGTCCGCTTCTCCAATCATAAGCCGATCAAATCGCGCGAGGTGGGCAACGACTGCGATTTCTTTGTTGGCGTGACCAATCTCACGGTCACCACCACGGGCGATGCTCTGCGGGCCGCTATGGCGTTTTTCGGGGAGGCCAGCTGATGGCACCCATCCCCAAACCCACGCCAAGCACCCAGCGCGCCATTCAAGACGCGCTGGAAGCCCAAGGTGAACACTGGGAATCCATCGGCGTGCCGGCCGGTGACATCGGTGTCGAGTGCGATCGGGCTGTTTGGCTTGCCTTCCGGCGCGCATCCGTTCCAGAGGTGATCGACTGGCGCAAACGCCGGATCTTCGAGCGAGGCAACATCGAGGAAAAGCGCCTTCTTGATCTGTTGCGAATGGTTGGCGTGACCGTATGGGGCGAGCAGGATCGCGTGCGGGCCGTCGGCGGGCATCTGAGAGGCAAGATCGACGGTCGCGCTCTTGGACTGCTTGAGGCCGCCAAGACGGAGCACATCGTCGAGTGTAAGTCGGCCAAGCAGGAGATATTTCGAAAGGTCCAGAAGGACGGCGTCCGCAAGGGTAAGCCGGAGCACTACGCCACATTCCAATTCTATATGCATGGCCTGGGCATCAACCGCGTGCTCTACATGATGTCGAACAAGAACGACGAGGATCTGCATATCGAGCGGGTCAACTACGACGTCGACTTCGCTATCCGCGCTGTTGCCAGGATCGAACGCATCATCAACATGCCGGAGCCACCGAGCCGCCTGTGTAGCAAGCGTGACGACTTCCGTGGCGTCGTTTGCCGGCAGGCCGCCGTGTGCTGGGGTGAGGCCATGCCGCGTGTGCACTGCCGTTCGTGTATCCATGCCACACCCCTGATGGATTCCAACGCCGGATGGGACTGTGCCCGCTGGCAGAAGCCGCTCAGCCTAGCTGAGCAAGACGCTGGCTGCCCGGCTCAGCTCTTTATCCCCGCCATGCTTGTCGGCTTTGAGCAGCTCGACGTCGACGAGGAAAACGAAATCATCACCTACCGTCGACCAGACGGCACCGAATACCGGGACGGCGCTACCAACGCTGCCTGACCACACCACAAGAGGAGACCACTATGACCCCTATCGCTGTTCCAGCGAACGACAACACACCGCGCCCTGGCGAGTTCGACGCGCGACTTATGAGCTACTACCCGCACCTGAACCGGCTGGCCTTCACGCTGTCCAACAACAAATCCGAGCAGGAAGACCTGTTGCAGGATTCCATTGCCTACATCCTGACCAACTGGACGAAGTTCAGATCGGACGGCGGCTTCTACAATTGGATAACTTTCATGGTGCGCAACGTGGCGCAGGAAAAGCGCCGCAAGGTTCTACGCCGCGCCAAGGGCATGCCGACGACCAACGACGAACGCGCCATGGCGGCCGTGGCCGTGCAGCCCAATCAGTTGGACAGGATCGAGCTTGGCGAAGCGCTCGACAGCCTACCAGAAGGCCGAGACGGCGAGATCGTGATGCGACGGGCGATGGGCGACACGCTCGCCGAAATCGGTGAAGCGTATGGCGTCGGCCGCGAACGCGCGCGCCAGCTTGAGGCACGTGGCCTCGAATTGTTGCGCAAGCGGGTGAATGGGGCGGCTTGATGCTGGCAGCAAACGACAACCAGCCGGTTCGGTATGGGCCATGGCTCCCGAGTGGCTCGATGGCGCGGGCAGCTGGTTCAACTCACTATTTTACCGGAAAACCGTGCGTCCGAGGTCATATCGAACTGCGGCACGCCTCAAACGGTACATGCCTAGAATGCACAAGGATCCGCGTAGCAATTTGGGTGAAGGAGCACCCAGAGAGAATGGAGCAACTAGCGCCCGAAAGGCGGTTAAAGGCCTCGCTCGACTATGCCAAAAATCCAGAGAAATATGCCGCCCGCACACGCCAGTCGAGGGAAAGGCACGCAAGTAAGTACAAAGAGCGCGCGCGCCGCTACCGAACGGAGAACCCAGAAAAAAGCCAATCTAGAGTCCGGAATAGGCGTGCGCGAATTCGGAACTCGGAAGGTACCCATAACGAAAGAGATATTGAGGCGATCCTGGTGCGCCAGAAGTTCAAGTGCGCCGAGTGCGGTACCACAGTGAAGGAACGAAGCAATCGGCAGGTTGACCACATCATGCCTATCGCATTGGGAGGGGCAAATTGGCCCAGTAACCTGCAGATACTGTGCCCGCTGTGCAACCAGAAAAAGAACGCGAAGCATCCAATAGATTTTGCTCGCAGCAATGGGAGGCTTCTCTGATGTTGGAACTTAGACCTTATCAGCGGCGAGCAATTGATGAACTGTACCGCTACTGGCAAGAGGACGGAGGCAATGGCCTGATCGTCCTGCCGACGGGCGCCGGAAAGGCACTAGTCATCGCCAAAATCATTGAGGAGCTGCTGGCCGACTATCCGGATCTGCGCATCCTGAACGTTACTCACTCCGCATCTCTGGTCGAGCAGAATTTCAAGGAGTTCATCGGACTACTCCCGTTCGCGCCTGCCGGCATTTATTCGGCCGGTCTGCGTCGGCGCGATGCTCGTGCTCAGGTGCTATTCTGTGGCATCCAATCGGTATGGAACAAGGTATCCCTGATCGGTGACATCGATCTGATCATCGTCGACGAGGCGCACGCCATCTCGCGCAACTCCAACACTCAGTACGGCAAGTTCTTCACTGCCGTGCGAGAGGCCAATCCGGACAGCAGGACGTGCGGCACGACAGCGACCGACTACCGTATGGATTCCGGCCGGCTCACCGACGATCTAGAGGAGGATGAGGATGTTGCGGCGGCCGTTGCAGAAGCAACCGGCGTCAAAAAGTTCAAGCTATTCGACGACGTCGTGTACGAGATCGGCATCGGAGAGCTGATCGAGCAGGGCTATCTGACCCGCCTCACAAGCCACAAGACGACATCCAAGATCGATCTCAAGGGCGTCGGCACGCGTGGCGGCGACTACATCCCCGGCCAAGTGTCGGAAGCGGCAGAGCGCATCATCGATGAGGCGGTGGCCGAAGACATGGTGCTGTCGGAAGGCCGCAGGGCAGGGCTATTCTTCAGCACCAGCAAGGAGAACGCCAATCATGTCGCGGAGGCGATCCGCAGGCATGGACGGACATGCGCCGTCCTAACGAGCGACAATGCGCACCAGACCAAGGAGATCTTCGAGGGCTTCCGGTCTGGCAAGTATTGGGCGATCTCGTCGGTATCAATGATCACGACCGGGACCAACTTTCCGTTCGTGGATTTCATTTCTCTAATATTGTCAACGAAGTCACCGGGAAAGCTCGTCCAGATTCTTGGCCGCGGCACGCGCAACTGCGATGGTAAGGAAGACTGCCTTATCGCCGACCACGGGCGCAACCTCGCCTATCACGGGCCGATAGATCAGATCCGCCCACGCGAGCCGGGCAAGGGACTGGGCGAGCAGCCGAAGAAGCAATGCCCGCAGGATGTCACCGACATCAATGGCAACTGCGGGTGTGGCGAGATGATCCCGATCTCGATCATGACCTGCCAGTGCTGCGGCTATGTCTTCCCGCCGAGCGAGGAGGAGAAGATCACGGCGCAGGTAGACACGACACCGGTCCTGTCGTCGGAAAAGCCTTGGTATGAAGTGTCGTCGAGGACTTTCCGCCACCATCCTGGCAAGGAGGACAAGCCAGACTCGGTGAAGTGCACCTACATGATCGGCTATAAGGCCGTGAACGAATGGCTCTGCTGCGCCCACAAGGGTTACCCGAAGTCCAAGGCCGATCGCTTTTGGCTAGCCCATGGTGGCGCGCGACCGTTTCCGTCGACGGTGATCGAGTGGCTGGAGCGACAGGGCGAACTCAAGGAGACTGCGGAAGTTCAGCTCGATTACGCGAAAAACCCTAAGTATCCCGATGTCATGGCGCATAGGGCCGGCGCATTGCAGGCCGACAACGATAACGTGCCTGTAGCGGCGAACGATAATCGCGGGCTGGCGGAAGATTGGGAGATGGATGACGAGATTCCGTTCTGACCAGCTTGACAAATTTGTTGTTATGACTTAGTTTCGCATTTACCAACTGCACCACCACACTGAGGAGACGATTGATGGCCGAGAGAAGACACCTGTTTTTTATGGCAGAAGGCGGCAAGACACTTGAGCTTGCCCAAAAGCATGTCGCGGATCGACAGGAAACCTTGAAGCGCAATGCGGCTCTCCTTGAGCCGCTTGGCGTTACTAAATACGTCCAGTCAACCGTCGATGGCACTGTGGTGGGCGTTGAATTCCCAGGTAAACCTCACGCCGATTTTAAGCGACCGAACAAGCGCGGCGCCTCATTCCCAAAAGCCAAGACTGAGTGGGCGGCGAGGCTCGCGAACCAGACAGGATATGACCGACGCGGCTTCGACTTGGCCGAGGCGTTGGGTGTTCCGACGTCTATCTCCTACACATTTGACGGCGGAAGCGGCGGTGGAGCGATCGAAGGCTACGGCTTTTATTCTGGCGTGGGCTTTCTGTTCCTGTCTGCGGACGGGCCGTTCTGCCTGTATGTGCCAAACGTCGCGGCGAAAGTCTCAGAATACGAGGAACGCGGCTACACGGTTGGGGAGCCGTGCAAAAGCTTCAAGCCCGAATTCGACGGCGCTAGACCCATCCTCGAAGAAGAGTGGGAGATGCTTGTCGCTCAGCACAAATTGGCGAAGGCCAAAGCAGAGCATATGGCGGTGCCAGCATGAGCACCTTCAACCCCACGGCGATCGCCACAACAGCAGCCACGCCCGCCATCGGCCATAACCAGTCACCCTTCGACCTGGTCAAACAGGAAATCGAAGACCTCTTCGAAGAGGCTAAGAACTGGGCTGACGGCGAGCCGATTGCGTCGCAGGAGATCCACGACCAGATCGAGAAGCTGCGCGACGGTATCCATGAAGCCGGCAAGCGCGCCGATGCGCTGCGCGTCGAGGAGAAGAAGCCGCTTGATGAGCAGGTCAAGGCCATCCAAGACCGGTACAACGTCTACATCCAGCCGAAGCGCGGCAAGGTCGATCTGGCCAAGTCCACGCTCGACGCACTGTTGACACCCTGGCGCAGCCGCGTCGCGGCTGAGAAGGCCGCAGAGGCGGCCCGCGTGGCAGCAATCGCAGAAGCCGCACGCGTTGCGGCAACGGAAGCCATTCGCGCATCGTCTGGCAACCTTGCGGCTCGCGAAGAAGCCGAGGAGTTGCTGGCCGATGCCAAGAAGCTCGAAAAGACGGCCACCAGCACGTGGAAGGCTGCGACAACAGGCACGGGGCTGAGGACAGTGTGGACTGCGACCTTGCAGGACGCCGACGCTGCGCTGGATTGGGCGTACGGGCGCGATCCTGCCCGGTTCACCGCTCTGGTACAGCAGATGGCGGATGAAGCCGTACGCGGTGGCTTGCGCAGCGTGCCGGGGTTCTCTGTGGCGGACGAGAAGAGGGCGGCGTGAGATTCGCTAGTCACCAATCTCTCGGCTAACCTTCTGTGATTCGACCAACCGGGAGAGGTGAATGAAAAGAACGCAGGTGTATTACTTCGCCAAAGGCCACCTCGGCCAGTACGAGAATTGGTGGTATTTGGTCGAGAATGATGATGGGACCTTTGAAGTCGAGCACGAGTGGGACGATGTTTCCATAAACGGTAGTAGCGGGCATTCAGAAGGCTCTGTGAAATACTCGCTCGATCAGGGACTTAAGAAGGCCCCTCAGGGCGCCGTCGATAAGATCAAGGAAATGCTAGGAATTTTCGGCTAACCACAACAAACGAACACCACACCCGCGCGCGCCACCAACGCGCGGGACACCACCACAGTCTGAGGAGACAATTGAATGGCAATGGTTGCCGGAGTTGGCATGCACAGTCATGCCGATAGAGAACACGATTTCTATGCAACGCCGCCGGAAGCCGTTCATTCGCTTCTGGCTATCGAGGAGAAGTGGCTACCCGCTGGCACCATCTGGGAGCCGGCTTGCGGCGACGGGGCGATCTCGTCCGTGCTAGCAAGCGCTGGCCGCAACGTTATCAGCACCGACATTGTCGATCGAGGCTACCCTGGCGCTCGCGTCATGAGCATATTCGACGCGGATCACCGCTATTCATTCCCGGCCGTGATCACGAATCCGCCGTTCAAGCTCGCGAAGGAGTTCGTCGACAAGGCTCTTGAGCGCGCGCCGTACGTGGCCATGTTGCTCCGCCTTGCGTTTCTCGAGGGCTCTGCACGTCAGTCGTGGTTCTCCAGCGTACCGCTCGCTCGCGTCCACGTCGCGAGCAGAAGATTGCCGATGATGCACCGCCACGGCTGGACCGGCAACAAGGTCGGCAGCGCCGTCTGCTATGCCTGGTTTGTCTGGGACAAGCGCCACGAGGGCAGGCCAGTCGTGCAGTGGTTTGATTGGCGGGACCATATGCCAGCAGCGAATAACAACTCAGCTGTTGGTGACGTCATGAGGGCTGCATGATGGCCAAGCTCACCAAGCCCCAAGCCAAGGCTCACGCGCAAGCCTGCGACATCCTCACCAAGTCCACACTGACCGATGACGACAAGGACTTCGTACTCAAGAACTGGAACGAGGGCGCTAATCACGTCAACGGCGCGTCAGGTGCGTTCTTCACGCCATACGACATGGCCTTCGATTTCACGATCGATGCAATCGGGCAGGGTGGCTACGGAGGGCGCGTCATCGACCTTTGCGCTGGCATCGGCATGCTCTCTTACGCCATCTGGCATCGAAGCCATCAGCGGGCGCGGATTACATGCGTAGAGCGCAATCCTGACTATCTGGCGGTCGGCCAGAAGATACTGCCAGAGGCGGAGTGGATTCTGGCTGATGTGCTGGATGTGCTCGACATGGATTTAGGCCGCTTCGATGTAGCTGTCAGCAATCCGCCATTCGGCGCCATCAAGCGCGATAAGAACTCGCCGCGTTACAGCGGCAAAGACTTCGAGTTCCACGTCGTCGATATTGCGAGCCACATCGCCGGATCCGGAGCTTTCATCGTTCCGCAAATGTCGGCCGGATTCAACTATTCGGGTCGGCCCTGCTACGAGCGACAGAATGATGGCAAAGCGGTTAAGTTCCAAGAGCTGACCGGCCTTCACTTCGAGGCTGGCTGCGGCATCGACACTAACTTCTACATCAACGATTGGAAGGGCGTCTCGCCGATGTGTGAGATCGTTTGCGTCGAATTTCCCGAGGCTCTGGCCAATGTTGCCGCCCCGCCGGCAGCCACAGTGATTGCCGCAAACGACAACAAGCCGGCGCAAGCGGACCTATTCGGGAGGGCCGCCTAATGGCCCCACTCCCAACAGGCAAACCCATCATCCCATTCACACCGACGGCAGATGTGAACAACAACCCGACCGTCTGCAAGGCGTGCGGCTGCCTTGCATTTGGAATTGGCCGCAGTTCGCCAGGATCGAAGGACCCCGGCTACCTCTGCAAGCCATGCATCGTCGCAGTAGGAGATCTCACGAAGTTGGACAGAATATCGCTTTATGAAGTGAAGGCACTAGAAAAAGGCGTCGAGGCGGTCGGGGAGTGGCTTGACGAAAAGGGCATCTACGACCTGACGCAGATGGACGAGCTCGACCGGCTCATGATCGTAAAGGCGGCTTGGCAGGGATGTGCCGAGGGCGTCAGGGAAGCGTTGAGAGAAGCACCATTCTAATCGGCCCACCAAGCCACCACCACCACCAAACACCACCACATTGAGGAGATCGCGAATGAACATGACCATCGGGCATGACGGCAGAAAATTGATCATGGACAGCTTCGCCGGCGGAGGCGGAGCGTCAACTGGTATAGAGATGGCGTTGGGTCGATCACCCGACATCGCGATCAACCACAATGCTGCGGCGTTGGCACTCCACGCGGTCAACCATCCGGAGACGCTTCACCTCTCGGAGAACGTCTACAAGGTCGATCCGCTCGACTACCTGCGCCGGAAGCACATCGGACTCGCCTGGTTCTCGCCCGACTGCAAGCACTTCTCCAAAGCCAAGGGCGGAAAGCCTGTCGAGCGTAACATCCGCGATCTGTGCTGGATTATCCCCGGCTGGGTCGAACGTATCCAGAAGAGCGGCGGCAAGGTCGACGTCATCATCATGGAGAACGTCGAGGAGTTCAAAGACTACGGCCCGCTCGTTCAGACCGACAAGGGCTTGATGCCCGATCCGGATCGAAAGGGCGAGACCTTCAATGATTGGTGCAAGAAGCTTCGCAAACTCGGCGGCAAGATAGAGCACCGCGAATTGCGCGCCTGCGACTATGGGGCTCCGACCATCCGGAAGCGGCTATTTGTCATCGTCCGCTTCGACGGCAAGCCGATTGTCTGGCCTGTGGCTACGCATGGCAAGCCGACCGATGCGGATGTAATCGCTGGCAAGAAGCTCGCGTGGCGCACGGCTGCCGAGTGCATCGACTGGTCACTGCCTTGCCCGTCGATTTTCGACACTAGCGAACAGGTCTTCGCGCGCCACGCTCTTCGCGCTGTGCGTCCGCTGGCTGATGCCACGATGTCGCGGGTAGCGCGTGGGATGAAGCGCTATGTGTTGGATGCCAAGGAGCCGTTCTTGGTAAGCGTCGCGCACGGCTATAGCGGCGGACGTCGCGAATACTCGGTTGATGAACCGCATGGAGTTGTAACGGCAGGTGGCATTAGTCACGCGGTTGTCGCTCCGCACATCATGACGATGCGCAACAGCGGCAAGCCGTTCAATGGAGCCGATGAGCCAACCCACACAATCACCGCCGGGGGCGCAGGCCTTTCCCTTGTCGCACCGGTTCTCAGCTATGCTCAGCAAGGCGGCGCCAACCGCTCCGTCGAGGATCCACATCACACCATCTGCGCGAGCAAGAAGGACCAGAACGCAGTCATCATCCCAACATTAGTCGGGTGCGGCGGCCGGGCAGGGCAAAGCCGTCCGCGAGGTTGCGACGAGCCGACAGCTACGATCACAGCGAAAGCCGACGGCTGCATCGCGACCGCTTTCATCGCCCAGCACAACAACGACAACCGACGCATTGGCGGCGTCAATCCCGGTCGTGATGCACTTGAGCCGCTATCGACTGTCACGGCTACTGGTGCACAGCAGGGCGTCGTCTCGGCGTTCGTCTCACGGCAGTTCGGCGCGTCCATAGGTCACGGCATTGAGGAACCCTCTGCGACCGTAACGGCCGGCGTCAATAAGTCGGCTCTCGTGGCGCCATACCTGCAGGCCTATTACGGCACGGGCGACGGCGGCGAAGAGAACCAGCCGGCGAGGACGATCACTACCAAGGATCGCCACGGCCATGTCGAGGCCAGCCTGTCGGCACCGCCATTCACCGTAGACCAGGCCGACCGAGCCCGTGAAGTTGCCGACTTCATGCGATCGCATGGCTTCTGGGATGATCGCGAGTTTGTAACTCTTGACGTCGCCGGCGAGGCCTTCGTCATCGTGGACATCGGCATGCGAATGCTGACGCCGCGCGAGCTCTACAATGCGCAGGGCTTTCCGGCGGATTACAAGATCGACGCGGACAAGGATGGAAACCCGTTCACGAAGTCGGTTCAGGTTTCATGTGTAGGCAACTCCGTCTCGCCGCCTGTGGCCGCTGCGCTCGTGTCTGCTAACTGCGCCGAACTCGCTGCTGCCAACGACAACATCGCTGCAACCGAGCTAATCGCCGCTTAGGCTGCGCCCCTTAATTTGGATCGAGCCGCGTCGGCAAGAAACGCTGACCGGCTTAGCCCAATTCCAGAAGCGGCCTTGTCGATTTGGCTCAACAGGCCCTCCTCAACGGAGACGTTTATGCGAACTGCTTTCCCTGGGAACTCGATTTCAATGAAAGCGGGAAGGGCGCCGCCGCCTAGCTCTGCTGTTGCAGCCCTAACCGCCTCTTCTTGGGGAGGAGGGAGGCGGATTTCGTCGCCGTCTTCCGCCATACCATAGAGGTGGAACGACAACGTGTTAGCGCCCCTACTCACGGCCTGATCAAATGTATCGCCACCGGAAACAACACCGGGGTAATCGGGAAAACTAATGCCGAATACGTCATTCTCTTTGTGCAAAAGTGCCAGAACGTAGTGCTTTGCCATAACCGAACTCCTTTCAGTTGGCCTGTGGCCGGGATTACCAATCCCAGCCAGCTTGAATGAAAATCGACTTCAATGTGCCCGTCGGAATTTCACGAACTCCCATATCGAGCGTGACTTTCCCTTTTTGCGTGGGATGTACCCACTGGACGTGATCGCCGGGGCCGTTGCGCTTGACCGACCACCCATCGTTGCGGAGCATCTTCTCGACTTCGCGGGGTGTCATTGGTTTGCGCTTCGGGCTCATTTCTCGTCCTCATTTGATATACACACTTATACACACGAAGGAATGTTGTGTAAAGGTGTGTAGTGAAGAAATCGGAGGAATTATGAAGCCGCATGAACTAGCAATCTTCTACCACGAGCACGGCTGGCCGATCTTTCCCTGCCGCAGCCAGGCGGAGGAGGTGGGCGATCAGTCGACGGGCGAGCTCATCACCCTCAACGAGAAGACGCCGAAAACGAGTAACGGCTTCAAGGGCGCGTCGAAATTCCGGCGCATCATTGATCGGTGGTGGAGCGACTGGCCGGATGCGGCCGTCGGCATCCCCACCGGCGCAGCCACGGGCGTCTTCGTTCTCGATATCGACAACAAGCCAGGCGGAGCCAACGGTTTCGACTGGCTTTCCGATATGGAGGCGGAGCATGGACCTTTGCCCGTGACTGCCCGAGTCACCACACCGAACGGCGGCTTGCACGTCTACTTCAACTACGTCGTCGGCACCCGCAACCGCGGTGCGCTCGGCGGCGGTGTCGATATCAGATCAGAAGGTGGATACGTGCTCGCGGCTGGCAGCCAGATGTCGGATGGCCGCGCATACGAATGGTCACCGGCTGGTGACGTTGTGCCCTCGATTGCCGACGCGCCGGAGTGGCTCCTTGCATTGCTGCTGCCAAAGCCAGCTCCTGCCGGCGTGGCTTACCATCCGTCATCGATCGGCAACACGCCCTATGTCACTGCAGCCATTCAGTCGGAGCTGGACCACCTTGCTAGCACTCCATCGGGAGGCCGCAACAACCGACTCAACGACGCGGCGTTCGCGCTCGGCCAGTTTGTCGGCGCCGGGGTGCTCGCACGCAGCGAAGCGGAGAGAGAGCTGCAGGCGATCGCGCAGCCATGGGGCAACTTCCCGAAGTCATGCGGCACGATCCGGAACGGGCTGAATGCCGGCATGCTCAACCCGCGCACCATTCCAGAGCCGTCATTTCAGGAGGACAACACGCGGCTCGTCGACGTCAGTCGCATGATCGCCAATGGTATCGCAAAGGGGAAGGCGAAGCTGGCCGCCGTTCAAGAGGATGCGGTCAGTGAGCCGGCAGTTCCAGAACCGGCCGAACCCACAGCCGCAGCCAACGACAACGCCCCCCAGCCAGACCAGCCACCCATCCTTGCCACGGCGTTTAGGTGGATCGATCCGAAGACCATACCCCGCCGCGAGTTTGCTTTCGGCACCCACTACATCCGCAAGTATGTCTCAGTGACAGTCAGCCCGGGCGGCCTCGGCAAGACCTCCAACAGCATCGTCGAGGCGCTTTCCATGACGTCCGGTCGCAGCCTCAGCGGCACGAAGCCGCCGGCGCCGCTCAAGGTGTGGATCTTCAATGCTGAGGATCCGCGCGACGAGTTGGAACGACGCATTATGGCGGCCTGCATCCACTACAATCTCAAGCCCGAGGATATTGAGGGCAGTCTCTTTCTCGACACCGGCCGCGAGCAAGAGCTTGTTGTGGCGATCGAGGACAAGCGGGCAGGCGTCAAGATCCAATCGCCGATCGTAGAGGCCGTCTGCGAGCAGATCCTGGCTCATGAGATCGACGTGATGATTGTCGACCCGTTCGTGTCCACCCACGGCGTCAACGAGAACGACAACGGCGCGATCGACAAGGTAGCGAAGCTTTGGGCCCGGATCGCCGACTACACCAACGTAAGCATCGATATCGTGCACCACCTGCGCAAAGTGGCGGATCGCGAGGCGACCGTCGAAGACGCTCGAGGCGCGGTGTCGCTGATCGGTGCGGCCCGATCGGTGCGGGTTCTCAACCGCATGTCGGAAGAGCAGGCAACATCGGCAGGCGTGAACGCCAACGATCGCTTCGGCTATTTCTCAGTAACCTACGGCAAGTCGAACCTGACGCCGCTTTCCAGCAGGCTCGATTGGCGAAAGCTCGAAAGCGTGCCCCTTGGCAACGGGCGAGGGCTCACCAAGCCACAGGACCATGCGCCCGTCGTGACGGAGTGGCGGTGGCCGGATAAGGCTGAGCTTGTGGAAGCGGTTCCATCTGATCAGTCTGAACTAATCAGGGTTCGCGTAAACAACGCCGACTACACCTACAATTACCAGGCCAGTAATTGGGTCGGATTGGTGGTCGCAGATATCATGGGAGTTGATCTTCCAGATGGCAAACGGAAGACGCAAACGCACAGCAAAATCGAGCGGATGATCGACGGATGGATAGAGTCCGGCTTCCTCAAAAAAGAGTCGATCAAAGGCGTCGACATCAAGCATCCAGATCGGGTGACTGTCTACGTTCGGGCAGCATAGATACAACCAAAATAAAATTGAAATACAACTTCCCCACGGTGCCCCACATAGGTGGGGAAAGGTGGGGAAATCTTACTCCGGCGCCACCTTTTCACACCCTCTCCCACATCCCCCTATACCCCCTTTAGGGGGTAGGGGGTGGGAGGAGGGAGGGTGGGAGCGAAAACGAGGCTTCAAAAAAGGGTGGGGGAAAACATACCCCGACAACCAATACAACCTGCAACCACCGCACAGGAGACCAACATGGCCAAACCAGCGACCTTCACGAAACCCGCCCGCAGCAAACGCACCGTTCAGACCACTCGCATCAATGGCGCCAAGGTCCGACTTGTCACTGGCGCCGATGGCAAGATCACCATCAAGGCGGCACCGATCGACGAGTGGGAATTGCAGGCTGCCGCCGTTCGGGCACTAAAGGCGATGCCAGGCTACGCTGAAGCGGCCAGCGATGTTGTCCCCGGTGGCTTCACCATCGCTGGCGACATGAACGGCGACTACCGCAGCAAGCAGGCCGCGGTGAAGGCAAAGGCAACCGGGATTGCGGCCGGCGATCCTGATCTGCGAGTTTACGCCTCCGGTGGTCGACTACTGCTGATCGAGTACAAGGGCGAGGAAGGAACGGTTACGGCCAGCCAGAAAGTGCGGCATCCGCTGCTGAGGGCTCTTGGCTACACCGTTCAGGTCATCAAGGCGTCGACCAAGGAGGAGTGTGCTGCGGCCAGTGTCGAGGCTGTTCGCGAATGGCTGGCTTTGTCGGCTGCATCGTGACCAGCTTGACAAAATGGTGAAAATAGCATACTGTTCACGATAGCGCAACCAACGCAAATCACCACACGAGGAGGCCGCATGACCAGACACGGATCGCTAGCTGAGCAACTTGCCGGCTTCCGCAAGTACGCGTCGGAGCCATACCACGAGCCCGAGCCAATGCAGACTAACTGGTCGGTCGTGCCGGCCAATGACAACAATCCAGAAGACATAGAAGGCATGACGGCGGAGCGCCGCTGGCGATTGAAGCCTTCAATCGAGGAAGTCATGCGTTCGGTTGCTAGCGGCGACGTTGAGCGGAACTCAGCAGGGCAGGTGGTCTGCATCGGTCGCATTCGGTTCAGCGACGGCACCCAGACCGAGCAGGGCTTCAAGCTAACGATTGATGGCAAGGTAGTGGCTGCTCAGATCCGCATGCCTGCCGGCGCGATGCTCGGAACCAAGGACGCAGCAGAAAGCCAAATGGGCGCTGAGGAAGACAGCCAGGCTACCACAGCCAGCAACCGCTATTTCGCAGATCTGTTCGGCACGCTTCCGCATCGGTATCGGGCTGGCGGCAAGCGCCGCAAGGGCAAGAACTACAGCCACGCTGAGACGAAGGCGATGCTCGCAGAAGCCTATGCCAACACCAACATGGACAAGGTGACGTTCACCTACTACCCCGACGGTTTGCCCTGCGGCTCGCAGAAGATGTCGCAGGTATTCCCGGGTATGGTGAAGACGTGCACCGGTGAGAGCGGATCCATGATGTGGCAGGATATCGTCTCGGCCAAAGCCGATCGGGATGTTTGGGCTGCGGCCGTCGACAGCCTCAAGGCAGACGATCGCCAGGTGCTCGAAGCCGCACGGTCGGCTAGCAACATGAGCGATATCGGTATGTCTATGGGCTTCGCCGGTAAGACGGCAGAGCGCCGCGGGAAGCGCGCTCTCATCGCAGCGAATGATAACCTGATGCGGGCCATCGACGCGTACGCAGCTTAGCTGTCCCTTTCTGCAATCTCGAAGGGTGTATCTGTGAAGGGGTTCAGCGGTTTACCGCTGCCCCACATCCTTCGGTGCGCAGATAAAGATTGCGACCGGCCCGAGGCCAGTGATGAGCCTTGGGTAACTATTGGCAGTTACAGGGTCTGGCCCGCGACATCGCCTCGTTGACCGGATTCGGTCCTGCGGTGGCTGCCTTTCCTACACGAAGATGACGCGGCCCAGTGATGGTTTCCGTCTTGGCTAGCATCCATGGATTTGGAGGCTCTGCTAGCGGCATACATGGGACGCGTTCCAATCCGCTATCCCCATCTTCGTTACCCCATTGCCATGGCGCTGCCTCCTCCGGCGACGTGGTGATCGCGCGGCAGGTTGAGGTCCGGGATAAGCCGGGTGCCTCCCTGCCGCTTTCGTTTTCGAATTGCTGCGGCGGATCGCATTTTTCGCCTTGAACATTAGCAATCGCTTTCGTAATTTTAGCCCGTCAACGGCCAAATAACGGAGGTGAATATGGCTCCTTCATTTTTTGATCGCGCCGCCTATGTGCGGGGTAGGAACTTCATCGAAGAAATCGCCTGCCTTGAAGAGGTTTTTGATTTTCTGGATGAATGGCCTGAAGAGCGCCGGGATTTAGCGTACGACACGCTTTACGGAGCATGCCGCAGAGCGGCAAACGGCTTATTCCCTATAGACGCAGTTCGCTTGAACTTTGAACGGTTCACAAGAAAAGCCGGCTTGCTCGTCGAGATCGAGGAAGTTCCAAGCTTCTTTGCGCTTGATCGCAATCGAAACGTCGGCAACGCCTAACCCTGTGTGATGGGCGGCTCCGTCATGGCGCCGCCCTTAAGCTTCTTACGCAGCGATGCGGCGTGCTGCCTTATCGGCAGCCTTTCGATCAGCACCGTACTCGGCAATGATCTTTGCCGCGTCTTCGATTTCGATACGATGCTTCTTCGCCAGCGTCTTGGCGTCATACGGCTGCGCGGACGCGGACGCGTGTGTATCGGTCATGACATTATCTCCTTGGGATTGCGGTAAGACATGGGCGCCAATAGGGCGCGCCTAAACCGTCCAGCCATATGTGGGTATTCGCACAGTGCAGTGCAACAGTCCACCGCAGCTCCTTCAAGCAGAGTAGAGAAACGGTATCTCGGATGGCTCATAACCATCAGGCAGCAACTCCCACCTCTGCAACCAAATCACGGTACCGCTCAGCCGAGGCTGATGCGTACCGACCCATGTACAAGACGGCCAGGTGGCGTGCTCTTCGTAACTATCAGCTGAGCATTGAGCCGCTATGCCGGTTCTGCCTGATCACCGAGGACGTCACAGCTGCTGACACCGTCGACCACATCAAGCCCCACAAGGGCGATGTCTCAATGTTCTTCGAGCCGACCAACCTGCAGTCATTGTGCAAGCATCACCATGATAGTGCGAAGCAGATGATCGAGAACGGCAAGAAGGTAGTGACCTACGGCGTCGATGGGTATCCCATCGAGCTCGGCTAGGAGGGGGTGGGTCGATCTCTGGGCCGCTCCGGCCTCGGACCGGCGGGGTCCCACAACAATAGTGCAAACACAGAAATTCCCATGAGGACCAACCATGGCAAAGCGAAAGGCGCGCATCGACAGCGCCGCGGAAGCCGTGCGCGTCATGGCGAAAGCCACCACCGAGATCCTGCCTCCTGACAACGTGCCACTCGATGATGAGGACGGGCCGTTCTTTCGGAATGTGATCGCCGAGTTCGCGCGGTCTGAATGGTCTGCCCATCAGCTCGAGCTTGCAGCCATGCTCGCAAGGACGATGGCCGATCTAGTGCGCGAGCAATCGCTGCTGCGGACGGAAGGTGGCATCGCTTATTCCGACAAGGGGACGCCGGTGGCGAATCCGCGAAAATCAATCGTGCAGATGCACGCCAGCTCAATTCTGTCTTTCCGCCGATCGCTATCCCTCCACGCGCGTGCGCAAGCGGGCGAGGCAAGGGATGCCGCCAAGAGGCGTGCGGCCGCAAAGGACATCGAGGGAGACAATCCCCTAGAGGACGATTTGCTGGCGCGACCGGGCTGACAGGTGAATGGCCAAGAAGCCGAAGACCCGCGGCGAGCGCGTAATTGCCTTCATCGAAAAATATTGTCTTGTGCCAGAAGGGACACTTCTCGGCAAACCGGTGAAGCTTTTGGACTTTCAGAAACGCTTCATTAAGGCCGTCTACGACAATCCGGCCGGCACATCGCGCGCGTACCTCTCGATCGCCCGAAAGAATGGTAAGACTGGCCTCATAGCTTGCTTGCTCCTCGCGCATATTGTCGGGCCTGAAGCTTATCAGAACGGGCGCATCGTATCCGGTGCGCGCTCCCGAAAACAGGCAGCCGAGGTATTCAACTACGCCGCCAAAATGGTGATGATGTCACCAGAGCTATCCAAGCTCGCGCGTATCGTGCCGTCGGCAAAGATGATTGTCGGACTGGCGAAAAATGTCGAGTATCAAGCGAGTTCAGCAGAAGCGAAAAGCGCGCATGGCGGCTCGCCTATCCTGGCGATCCTGGACGAAGTTGGGCAGATTAAAGGCCCCACGGATGACTTCGTTGAAGCGATCGAAACGTCACAGGGTGCCTATGATGGCAAGGCTATGCTTTTTGCCATCTCGACGCAGGCGGCTACCGATAATGACCTCTTCTCCCGCTGGATTGACGATGCCGAAACGTCGAAAGATCCACGCATTGTCAGCCACATTTACACCGCTCCGTCCGACTGTGCACTAGACGATCGGAATGCGTGGGCCGATGCTAATCCGGCGCTGGGCGTCTTCCGTTCGATCAAGGACGTCGAAGACTTTTCGCAGCTAGCGAGCCGCATGCCCACCAAGGAGGCCAGCTTTCGCTGGCTGTTCCTCAACCAGCGGATCGATGCTTCAGCACCGTTCGTTGCTCCGGCCATTTGGCGCGCCTGTGACGGACCAGTTGATGATTTCGATGGGCTTCCCGTCTTCGGCGGGCTCGACCTTTCGGAAGTGTCTGACTTGACGGCTCTGGTGTTGATGGCGCCAAAGGAGACCGATGCCGGCACTATTTGGCATGTGCGACCGACGTTTTGGCTGCCTGGCGACGCGCTTCGGGATAAGGCGAAGGCCGACCGCGTGCCGTACGATGTTTGGCAGAAGAGCGGACATCTCGAAACGACGCCTGGGCCGACGGTCGACTACGAGTTCGTAGCGACACATCTGCGCGGCCTGTTCGATACGATGGACATCCGCAAGATCGCGTTTGACCGTTGGAACTGGAGGCATCTGAAGCCTTGGCTGCAGA
The DNA here is from genome assembly GCF_056406295.1 of Rhizobium sp. P1_C7. Lineage (NCBI taxonomy): Bacteria > Pseudomonadati > Pseudomonadota > Alphaproteobacteria > Hyphomicrobiales > Rhizobiaceae > Rhizobium > Rhizobium sp. P1_C7. Next base: position 22,305 of record NZ_JBFUAL010000009.1, on the reverse strand, counting down.
AAGTGGGCTTTACCGAGGAGCAGCTGGAAGGCGACGCCGCGGTATTCGAGCAGTTCGGGCAGGGCTATGCGTCCATGTCTCCCGCTCTTCGTGAACTCGAAAGCATCCTGCTGAACAAGAAACTCGCCCACGGCGCGCATCCGGTTCTGACGATGTGCATGATGAACGCGACAGTGCGGCCGGACCCCTCTGGGAACCGCAAGCTCGACAAGCAGAAGTCTCGAGGCCGCATTGACGGTGCTGTCGCACTCACAATGGCGACTGCGATGGCTGGCACTTATGAGGGTTCCGCTTCCACGGAAAGTCCATGGGACGACCCGGAATTCTCACTCAACAAGGCGGCATGATGGCTCTCAAAGAATGGTTTAGCCGCCGAAACGCGGACAATGCGCCTGAATCGCGCGCAAGCATCGAAAACCCAACGGTGCCGGTGAGTGCCGAGAATTACATGGCATTCTTCGGCGTCCAAAGCGCCAATCTCCCACATGTCACGATCGACAACGCCTTGAACGTGCCTGCGGTTATGGCTGCGGTAGCATTCTTGTCGCGCACTCTGGCCGCCGTTCCGCGCCACGCTTACCGCAACTCGAAGACAGGTGCTGTTCGCATTACAGGGCGACTGGAGACGGTCGTCAATTCGGCTCCGAATGACAGCGTCGGCGCCTTCAAGTTCTGGCAGTGGTTCTGGCAGCAGGTTTTCACCGGCGGCCGTGGCCTTGCCTACATTGAGCGCACACCACAAGGAATTGATTCCCTGTGGCCGATGGACCCGACCAAGACCACGATCAAGCGCGTAGGCATGCGGACCGTCTACCAGTTTGAGAACAAGGAATACGATGCGGCGGACGTGATCGACGTGCCGTTCATGCTCAAGCCTTGCGGGCTTCGGCACTATGGACCGATCTACAAGGCATCGAAAGCTATCCAGCTTGCGATCGCCATGAACGACTACGGCTCGAACTTCTTTGCTGGTGGCGGTGTTCCGCCTTTGGCGCTCGAAGGCCCACTTCCGGCTGGCGCAGATGCAATGAAGCGAGCTCAGGCTGACATTAAGCGGTCGGTCGATGCAGCGAAGAATGCCGACGAGCCCATTTTCCCGATTCCGGCCGGCTACAAGCTGTCTCCTGTGGGGATTGACCCTGCCAAGGGTCAGATGGTCGAGGCGAGGCGCTTCCAGATTGAGGAAATCGCCCGAGCATACCAGTTGCCACCGGTGTTTTTGCAGGACCTGTCCCGCGCGACGTTCAGCAACGCTGAGCAGCAGGATCTTCATCTGGTCAAGCACCTGATCGGCCAATGGGCGAAGGCACTCGAGGACGAGCTAAATCTGAAGTTCTTCGGCCGCACCGGTGGCCGGTACATCGAGCATAATCTCGACGGTCTTCTGCGTGGTGACTTCAAGACGCGCATGGAAGGCTACGGAATCGCCATTCAAAATGGCATTCGGAAGCCAGACGAGATCCGCGCCATGGAAAACCTGCCTGCTGAAGGCGGCCCGGCGGACAAGCTCTACATTCAAGGCGCGACAGTGCCGCTAGGCACGTCGGCAGTGGCGCCGCCAGCCAATGACAACAATGCAGACAGTGGGGCTGACGCCGCATGACCACCAACATTGAAAAGCGCGCATCTGGCCTTGGTGTCGAGGTGCGCGCAGACAGCGACAAACGTACACTTGTGGGGTACGCCGCGAAGTTCGATCGGATCGCAACGATCAGTAGCTACTTCGATGAAAAGATTGCTCCGGGCGCATTTGCTGACGCTATCAAGGGCGATATTCGGGCCCTCGTCGACCACGACCAAGGGCGTGTGATTGGTCGCACTAAAAGCGGCACATTGCGACTGTCTGAGGACGGTATCGGGCTGCATGTCGAGATCGATGTGCCGAACACGACCGACGGAAACGATCTGTGGGAGCTCGTATCCCGCCAAGACATCTCTGGGATGTCGTTTGGTTTCCGGGTCACCAAGGAAACTTGGGACGAGACGGGCGATAGACCGGTTCGAACAATTGAGAAGCTTGAACTCCTCGAAGTGTCGGCAGTCGCATGGCCCGCCTACGAGGACACCACCATCGCTCTGCGCTCGCTTGAGGCGGCAAGGGCGGAGGGTAGCGCTCTCGATGAAGCGGAGCGCCGCAAGGAAGAGAACGCGGCCGCTGCGGCCAGGAGAGTAGCTGAGAAGCGCGCGTCGCTCGAACAGAGAATTCGGGGCATCCGGCAGGACGCCTCGTAGTCACCCGGCACTGCCGGAGGGCCGGACGATCGTCCTGCCATTTCATCCTGACGGCGCCGCGTGGCGCCATTTTCATTTGGAGAAACACATGTCCCTTAAGGAACTGAACGAGAAGCGCGGCAAACTCGTACACGACGCTCGCGAAGCGCTCGACGCGATCGGCAAGAACACCGACGAAGCCCGCGCGGCCGAGCTCGACAAGCGCCACGACGATATCATGGCCGAATTCGACAAGCTCGAAAAGCACATCGAACGCGAGCAGAAGCTTGCTGATATCGAAGCTCGCTTTTCCGCTCGCCAGGACGAAGAGCGCGCAAAGAAGCGCCCGAACGGATCTGACGGCGAGCAGCGTGGCCAGGACGACGGAGAAAAGCTTGAGTACCGCTCGGTATTCTACAAGTTCATGGCCAGCGGCGCTGACATGGGTGAGCTTTCCGCCGAAGAGCGCTCCGTGCTCAAGGCTGGCGTCGTAGCCAAGCCTGAATTCCGCGCCCAGACCGTTGGCACCACGACCGCTGGTGGCTTCACGGTCCCGACCGAGCTTGCCAACTTCATCATCAAGTCGATGAAGGCTTGGGGCCCGATGTACGATGCTGACGTTGCATCGGAAATCAACACGACCTCCGGCAACCCGATCCGCCTGCCGACTGTCAATGACACGGCCAAGGTAGCCGGCGCCCATACTGAAGGCACGGCACTGACTGACGACGGCTCGGAAGATGTCACGTTCGGCCAGCGCAACCTTGATTCCTACGTCTTCGACACCGAGTTCGTTCGCTTCTCGTTCGAACTGGCCCAGGACTCGATCTTCAACATGGAGTCGCTGCTCGGCGAACTGCTCGGCGAACGCCTTGGCCGCACTGCCAACGCTCAGCTGACGGTCGGCACTGGCACTGGCGCGCCGAACGGCGTTGTTACCGCCTCGACGCTTGGCAAGACTGCGGCTGGCGCTGCTGCGATCGCCTCTGACGAAATCATCGATCTCGTCCACTCGGTCGACCCGGCATATCGCTCGGCTCCGAAGGTCGCCTTCATGTTCAACGACCTGACGCTCGCGGCCATCCGCAAGCTGAAGGACGGTCAGGGCAACTACCTCTGGCAGATGGGCGACGTTAAGAACGGCGTACCCGGCTCGCTGCTCGGCTACCGCTACTGGATCAACCAGGCAATGGCGAACATTGCGACTGGCCAGAAGACGATGCTGTTCGGTGACTTCGGCAAGTACTACGTCCGCAAGGTTGGTTCTCCGACCATCGGCGTTCTGCGTGAGCGCTTCTGGCCGGATCTCGGCATTGCCGGTCTGATCCGCTTCGACGGCGAGCTTGGCGATACTGCTGCTATCAAGCACTTCATCCAGGCTTAATGACTGCGCGGGCTGGCTCTTTGGGCTGGCCCGCCTTGCTCTTAGGAGGCGACATGCTTTTGAAAATGACTGCGGGTCTTTCCGGTCCCGATATCAATCTGTCGCCTGGCGACGAGCACGAATTTGATGCGGACGAAGCTGAGCGCCTGAAGGTGGCTGGCTTCGCCGTGGATGCCGAGCCTGAGGTTAAGGCTCCGGTTAAGACCAAAAAGGGCAAGGCAGCCGATGTGGTATCCAGCCAAAGTGACGACGGCAGCAACGGCGGAGCCGGTGACGCTTGAGGACGTAAAGCGTCGTCTGCGTGTCGAGTTCACGGACGACGATAATGACGTCGAGTTGATGATCGCATCCGCGCGCGACCACGCAGAGAAATACTGCAATGTCCTTTTTGCCGAGCAAACGGTCGAGCTGAAATGTGATTGCTGGGCAGACATGGCGCGCCTTCCGGTGGCGCCAGTGAAGTCGGTGACGTCTATTTCCTACGTGGACACGGACGGCGCCGATCAGACGCTTGCTGCCGATGTCTACGAAGAGCTGTTCGACGCTTTGGAAGCAGCTATCGTTCTCGCCTACGGCAAACAGTGGCCCTCCACCAGGTCTGGATCGCGCATCACAGTGACGGCTGTTGCCGGCTATGGTGACGCCCCCGGGGCCGTGAAGCACGCAATCCTTCTCTTTATCGCGGACGCCTACGAGGTGCGCGAGAACGCGAAGGTTGAAGATTGGACGGCGCTTGATGCGCTGCTCTGCAACTACAGGCGCGGCTGAGCCGCTAAGGAATCATCATGGTAGACATCACGCTGACGCCAGCGAACGTCATCGCAGGCGCGAATTCTACTGCTGTAACCGGCGTCGCCGGCGAGACGATTGCGGCCGGCAAGGCCGTCTATCTGAGCTCTACCACCAAGAAGTGGATGCTTGCCGATTCCAACTCTGCCACTGCAGAGGCTCGTCAGGCCAAGGGCATTGCTCTGAACGGCGCATCGCTCAATCAGCCAGTTGCTGTTCACAAGTCCGGCGACATTACGATCGGCGGCACGCTAACGGCTGGGCAGGCCGTATATCTTAGCGACACCCCAGGCGGCATCTGCCCGTTGGCCGACGTTGGCGCTGGCGAGTACGTCTGCCTTCTCGGCTTAGCCAAGTCCACGACCGTTCTCTCCGTAGATATCCAGTTCCCAGGCGTCTCGCTGTAATGTGGCTGCGGTTTTCAGAAGACTATGACTGGAAGCCGCGACCACAGGTCACGATCGCTTACAAGGCGGGCGGCGTCCACAACGTGACTCGTGCCTGCGCTGCGGCAGCAACAGCGGCCGGCATGGCTGAGAAGACGGAGAGGCCGAAATGACCGCTGGAAAACTTAGGTCGCGGCTAAACTTCCAGCAGCGAACGATCGGCGACGATGGATTCGGCGGAACCGTAACCGGCCCATTCCAAACAGTTTTCACTGACGGCGCCGAAATCATCCCGCGCATGGGCTCTGAGCCCGTCTTGGCGAGCCGCCTTCAAGGCGTGCAGCCCGTGACTATCAAGGTTCGCTCTCACGCAGCCACGCGAGCGCTAGACGCCACATGGCGGGCCGTAGATGCGCGTAGCGGCGCCATCTACGCGATTGTTTCTCCTCCGGTGAATCTTTCGCAGAAGAACGACTATATCGAAATGCTCGCGACGATCGGTGTGCCAGAATGAGGGCGCATCGGATTGCTGCCTTTGTAGCGTGGCTTATCAGGTATTCGCTGCCCTTTCGAAAGGTGCGCAAATGGCCACCATAAAAGGGTTGAAGCAGCTTCAAAGGAAACTCGACCGACTTCCCGATGCGGTAAAGATGCGCATCCGAGAGGCAATGGAGCAGGGCGCCGAGGAGATTGTGTCCCTGGCAAAGTCGCTGGCTCCATACTCCTCCCTGAAAGACAGTATTGGCTGGACGTGGGGACGCGCGCCGAAAGGCGCAATCACGCTGGCCAAGGTGGAAACCACCGGCGGAGATCTGACGATCACCGTTTTCGCGGGCAATAGCGAAACCTATTGGGCCAGGTGGGTCGAGTTCGGCACGAAGGCGCATACGGCTGGCGGCATGTTTGCTGGCGCTGAAATTCCATCGCAAGCGGCCAAGCCCTACTTTTTCGTTTCGTTCCGCGCCAGCCGCAAACGTGTGAAGTCGCGGATCACGCGCGCCATTAACAAGGCTGCAAAAGAAGTCGCCGCTGGGAGGTAAGCGTGGATCCGACATACGAACTCACGGCCGCGATAATCACGCGGCTCAAGGCTGACGCCGGCGTGGCAAGCTTTGTCGCCGCTCGCGTTTACGACCGCCCTCCGGATGGCGCGGCAACAAGCCCATACACATCGATGGGACCGTCAGACGCGACTACAGACGACGCCGAGTGCATCGACGGTATGGAAATCACGATGCAGATCGATTGCTGGTCTTGGGGTAGCGGTGAAGCCTTCGGCAGCGCCCAGGTGCGCAAACTTGCCGGCGCCATTCGTGCATGCCTCCACGACGCTGAGTTCATTCTGGCGAACAACGCGCTGGTGACCATCAGACATCGCATAACCCGCTACCAACGGGAATCTGACGGCGCAACTAACCGCGCCATCATCAGCATCACGGCTTTCGTGGAAATCCCATAGCCGGACCAACAACACCACAATTTGGAGACCACGATGGCCCAGCCGTCCACTGCACGCTTTGGCAAATTCCGTATTCTGCTCGGCAACGAAGCCGAACCAATCGTCTACACCGCACCTTGCGGATTTACATCCAAGAGCCTGACGCTGACCAAGGATCTGACCGACGTCACCATTCCGGACTGCGACGATCCTGATGCCGTTTCGTGGATCGGCCGCGATGCCAGCACGCTTTCTGCGTCGGTCTCCGGCGAAGGCGTTCTGGCCGCTGAGTCGGTCGAGACGTGGCTTGATGCGTGGGAGAACGTCAACGCCGTTCCGGTGAAGATTGAAATCGAGTTCCCGGCCAAAACTATTACCTGGACTGGCCTTATGCACGTTGCCTCGCTCAATCCCTCAACCGAGCAGGGCGGCCGCGTCACCATGACAGTCGAGATGCAGAGTGATGGCGAGCTCGTCCGCACGGTATCGTAATGCGGGACGCCAAGATTGGACTCACGTGGGCGGACGGCGATTACGTCTTCCGCCTCGGGTGGGGTGAGCTCGCCGAGCTTCAAGAAAAGACAGATGCTGGCCCGTATGTCGTCCTCAATCGTCTGCATATGCAGCAGTGGCGCATTGAGGACATTTCCAATGTCATCAGGCTCGGCTTAATTGGCGGCGGGTTGGAGCCCGTTAAGGCCCTTAAGCTTGTGCGCACCTATGTTGAGGGCCGGCCGCCGATGGAAAATCATCCATATGCGGTTGCAGTTCTGTCAGCCGGTCTGATTGGCGCGGAGGACGAGCGACTGGGGGAAGCCGAGGCGCCAGGTCAAGCGGAAGTCAAATAGACGACCTGCCGAACGGCAAGCTTAGATTTGGCGCGATTTACGGCACCGGCGCCGCGATGGGATTCACGCCTCAGCAAGTCAACTCGATGTCGATGTGGCAGTTCATGGCGACTGTCGAAGGCTACGCCAAGGCAAATGGCGCTGATGAAAGCAAGATGAGCGACAAGGAAGCCGACCATCTATTCGAATGGCTCAAGTCGAAAGAGTAAGCTTGGCGGCAAGTGCCGCCTTGTACTTCTTCGGCACGTATCCGCGCGTCCGGGCACCGCAGCGAGGGCATTTGTACGCGCCAACTGACAGCGTCAAGATGATCCACACGACAATCCAAGCCCCGCCAGTGAAGACACTGAGTAGCAAGTGCAGAATGTGGTTTGGTGTCTGCCTCTCGGCGAGCACCATTGCCACTTCTTCTTCGCAGAACATCCGTCGTTTCTGTATCCCCATACGCTAGTAGATAAAGCGAGATCGAACGAATGGCAACTGACCTCGAGCGTCTCGTGGTGCAGCTTTCGGCTGACATCAAAAAATATGAAAACTCGCTGAATCGGGCGATGGGCGTTACTAACAAGAACGCTCGCGCGATCGAGAGCCGTTTCGCGACGATGAACAAGAAACTGAGCAGCGGATTTGATGGCTTCGCCTCATCTGCCGCTCGTGCGTTCGCTCTCGTTGGTGGCGCAGCTGGTGCAAAAGAGTTGCTGGATGCATCAACGCGCATCGACAATGCGCTGAAGGTGGCGGGCCTGTCTGGCACCGAACTGGCCGCCGTCTATGACAAGTTGCTGATCTCGGCACAGAAGAATGCGGCCCCGATCGAGACGCTAGCGACCTTGTACGGTCGTGCCGCACAGAACCAGAAAGAACTCGGCGTTTCCAGTGCGGAGCTGCTGACCTTCACGGACAACGTGGCGCTATCGCTGCGGGTGGCTGGCACTGACGCCACAACCGCGTCAGGAGCCCTTCTGCAGTTGGGCCAGGCGCTTGGTTCTGGAACGGTTCACGCGGAAGAGTTCAATTCAATCCTCGAAGGTGCTCCGACAATCGCTCAAGCGGCTGCTGCGGGCCTAAAGGAAGCCGGTGGTTCGGTCGCGCAATTGAAGTCGCTAATCGTCGACGGCAAGGTGTCGTCCGAAGCGTTCTTCAGGGCGTTTGAAGCCGGGGCACCCATTCTTCAGGACAAGGTGGCTGGAGCTACGCTGACGCTTGGCCAGCACCTAACCAATCTTCAGAACTCGCTCATTGACGCAGCTAAGCGGTTCAACGAGTCCACGGAGGCCAGCCAGAATTTCGGTTCGGCAATAGACAACGTGGCGGGCTTCATCAACGGGATCAATTTTGACAGCTTGATCGGGCAGATCACAGCCGTGATAAACGCGCTGAATTCAGGCATCGCGGCCGCCAACAGTTTCGCCGCTACGATTGGCGGGCTAAGCGGTCTCGACAATGTCGGATCGTTCCTCACTGGCGGGTCTGCACAGAAGAGCTTCCTTGGAGGCGCCTTAACGGTTACCTCCACCAAGGAGGTGACAAATCGCATCAATGACGCGTTTGCCGGTGAAATCCAGCGAGCGGGCGACCTTACCGCGGATGCGATCAAAAACAGCGTTCTCGGTGGTGGCGCGGCTACAACGCCGAAAGGCGGGCGATTGCCTGCCGCGACAACGTCGTTCAAGCCCGTATCGATCGCAGACTTCAAGGCACCAACTGGCGGTTCTGGAGGAGGCGGGCGCAAAAAGAGCGGTGGTGGCGGAGGTGGAAGCGCAGACGACTATCAGCGTCAAATCGAACAGATCAAGGAGCGCACTCTAGCGCTTCAAAACGAGACTGTGGCACAAGCAGGGGTCAACCCGCTTATCGACGACTACGGCTTCGCGATCGAGAAAGCTCGCGCCGAAAGTGACCTGCTGACCGCGGCTCAAACGGCGGGCTTGGCAATCACTCCGGCGCTTAAGGCATCGATCGACCAACTCGCGACGGGATATGCGAATGCGAGCGTCGCGGCCGCACAGTTACAGGAATCGCAGGATAGAGCCCGAGACGCGGCGGATGAGTTCAAGAACACCGCCCACGATATAACCGGCGGGTTCATTGATGACCTTCGGAATGGTGTTTCTGCTGCTGATGCCTTGAAGAACGCACTCGATCGCGTGCTCGATAAGGTCATCGATATCGGCCTGAATTCGATCTTCGACACCGGTGGAGCCGGTGGAGGCGGGTTATTTGGCGGCCTCCTCGGCGGGGTTAGCAAGATATTCGGCTTCGCCGACGGCGGTTACACTGGTCCAGGCGGCAAGAATGAGCCGGCTGGCGTCGTCCACAAGGGCGAATACGTCATGGACGCGGAGACCACGAAGCGCATCGGCGTGAAGAACTTGCGCAGAATGCAGGGTTATGCCAGTGGCGGTCTAGTGGGCGCTCCACGAATGCCGTCTCTCGGGGGCAGCAAAGCTTCTAGACAATCTGGCGTATCTGTCCAAGTCGGAGGGACCGTCGACGATAGCGGCGGACTGCAAGCCTATGTCAAATCCGTCAGCGAGCAGACAGTCACCGAAGCCAGCCCGAAGATCGTCTCGGCTGCTAATCAGCAGGTGGTACCGACTATGGCAAAATACCAGAACAATACGGCCGGCGGCGACTACCGCAACGGTTAAGGAGGCGAAATGGCTGAAATTATAGTATGGCCGTTTTGCCTTCTCACGCCGCGCCAAGTGCAGGCAAACGTGGTCCCGTTCACGCGGTCTGGCGGCAAGTCCCTTGGCGGCGTCGAGCCTGTCACGCGGACAGACCTGGGCTATTGGGCAATTGACTACGCAAGTGTAGCGATGCGGAACCGCTACCGCGATCAATGGCGCACTTGGCAGGCCATACGGTCGGCCTTGGGCGGGCGCTCCGGACTGATTGCGGTTCGCGTTCCCTCGGGGCTTTCAGCGCCTTATGAGAGTGGTTCGTTCGAGCCGTCGCCAGAATTACCGCACAGCGACGATTCCTTCTTTGATGACGGCTCATCCTATGAGCAGGGCGCGATATCGGTCGTGACCGACGGCAACACGCCTATTGGGGCGACGTCCGTTCGCCTCCGCATCGTCAAGGCGGCAGACGATCTAGTAGGCGTCCGGTTTTCCTACAACCATGCGCTCTATGAGACTGGGCCGGTGCTGGAAGTCGATGGCGATGTCTGGACGGTATCAATCTCGCCTTCAGTCCGCGAACTCATCCCATGGGGGGCAGCGCTCGAGTTTGATCGTCCTACCTGCCTTTGCCATCTAACCGATGACCGCGGGATGGACGTGTCGGAGGACGCGATCGCCAAGAACGCCAGCCCGAATGTGAGTTTCACGGAAGCCACTGACTATTGGAACCGGCTCGCTCTGGGGCTGGGATAGGAGGCCGCATGGCAAGTCTTCGCGTTCTATGCCAGGCGGAGCTTCCGTCGGGAACCCTACGCTTCTGGGATGGGTCTGGCGGCCCGTTCGTAGGCGACGATGGAGAGATCTATCGCGCTTGCGTCCTGACTGAGGATGCCCTTGCGCAGATCGAGGCGGCTATCAATGCCGAGGCGTTCACGCTGTCGCTGGTGCTGTCTGGCGTGGACACGGAAACCAGCGATGGCGTTTGGGCAGACTATCAGGCGGGAAACATCGTCGGGTCTACTTTCCGCATTCTTCTTCAGAAGTGCGACGAGTATGAGCAGCCGGTTGGCTCTCCAATAACGAAATTCACAGGAACGGTCTCCAATCTGACTTTCGTCGATCAAGCGGGTGCGACCGGCATCAATTCTACCATTCAAGTAGACGTCGCCAACCGGTTCACTCTTCGGAACGTCACGAACGGCGCGGTCCTATCTGACGTCGATCAGCGAGCCAGGGCGAAAGTTCTCAACCCGTCCGCGCCCGACGATCGCTTTTGTGAACGTATTCCCGGCCTCAAGGATCGCACGATCAGATGGCCCAATTGGTAGCGGATCGGCTGGCGGCGTTTTTGGCCATCCAGTCCAGTCGTACTTGGCAGCCAGGCGCGGTTGACTGCTGCATCCTGCTAGCTGACTGGGCACTTTGGCTCGGCCACTCCGACCCAGCCTCTCATTTGCGCGGCGTTTACGACAGTGATGACGGTTTTCGCGCGATTGTTGCAGATGCAGGGGGCTTGGAGCCGGTGGTCGCTCGGTGCGTCGCCAATATCGGTGGTCGTCGCATCAGCGCGCCAAAGTGCGGCGCTGTCGGTGTTATCGGCAGCCAAACAAGCATCCATCGCCAGTGGGGAGCCATTTTTGATGGAGGGCGCTGGCTAATACGTTTTCGCGACGATGTCGGCCCTCTCGCCGCACGACCGATAGCAATCTGGGAAATTTGAGATATGCCGCAAACGCTTGGTCTGCTGCCCTTGATCGTGTCGTCTCTCGGCACGACAGTCGCTGCTGCGAACGCTCTATACTTGGGTACCTCAGCCCTCCTTTACGGCGGCCTAATTGCCGGTGCTACACTTCTCTCTAAAGCACTCACGCCGAAGCCGTCCGTACCAAAGCCTGAGGATGGCACCTACAATCTGAAGCAGTCTGTTCCGTCTCTGCCGATCATTCTTGGCCGCGTGAAGAAGGCTGGCGACTATATCTTCCTGGAGGAAGCGAACGGCACTGCCTGCCACATCATGGTTCACGCTGGGCATAGGATAAGCGGTTACGTTCAACACTACCTGCACGATGAGGCCGTAACCCTAGACGTTACTGGCGACGTCGTTGCACCGGCACACTTCATAAACCGCGGCAGCGACCGAGTCGTGAAATTAGACTGGCGAACAGGCCAGCCGTTCGAGACGGCGTATTCCGTTGTCGTCTCCAACTTCCCGACGATATGGAGCAACAATCATCGCGGAGACGGATTGGCTTCCGTCCGGATGCTATGCTTTACAGTTGGGACGGAAGACTATCTGAACGTCTATCCAAATCAGATGCCGGAGCACTCAGCCGTCATTGACGGCATGCTGCTGTACGACCCTCGAATTGCCGCGTCGGCCTTTACCACGAATATCGCGTTGATGCGGTTGTGGCATCTCACCAGCCCATTCGGCGGGAAGATGTCGTTAAACGATATGTATCTGCCAGATTGGATCAATGCCGCCAACGTCTGCGACCTAGCTGTTATCAACAGGTCCGGAGGCGTAGAAAGCCGCTATCACGGCGGCATGTGGTTTAGGGCGGACAGTGACCCAATTGAAGTTGGGCGCACGCTTGATCAAGCTGCCGAGCTTGTTGTTTACGAGCGGTCAGACGGTAAGATTGGTGTTCATGCAGGCGAATACAGCGCTCCGACCATAACGCTCACGCGCGATAACATCATCTCGTTCGGCCTGAATGCCAACGTCGACCCGTCAACAACTGTGTTGGCCGTCCGTGGCCGCTTTACCGATCCTGCCGACCTGTACAATACGAATGATGCCGCGATCTACGGAGATCCGTATATCGGGGAGGACACAGAGCGAACGATGACCGTCGAGAATGTGGCGGTCCAGTCTCACAACCACATGCAGCGGCTCCAGAAGCTTGCCTATATCCGGCGCAATGGGGCGAAGGTCACGATCACCGCCCACTACAATCTGGATGCCGATATCGCATATCACCGGTTTGTTCGCGTTCAATATGGCCCGAAGTTGTCAGACGCTGTGATCGAAATCACCTCAAGGGTGACAATATCGCTCAGCGACATGACTATCAATTTCAGTGGCATCGTCGTCCCTGCCGAGCTCTATTCATTCAATGCCTCCACTGAGGAAGGCGAGCCTGGCGCTTCGGTCGTTGTGGTCCCTCCAACGGGAACTCCCGCACCCCAGAATTTCAATGTTGTAATCCAAAACGAAGTTGTATCGGGTGGATCGACGGCAGCCTATGCGCTTGCGACATGGGATCACGTCTCAAACTCCCTTAGCTATGAGCTTGAGTGGGAAAAAACATCGGGATCGACAGGCCCGCAATCGGCGGTTTCCACTCCTGGTGTGGATCAGGTTCGCTCCGCATATCTAGCTGATGGCTTCCAGTACAAGTTTCGATTGCGCGCTTGGTCGTCGGGGGCGAGTTCGGCATGGACATCGTACGAAACCAGAACTGCTACAGCAGATCCAACGCCTCCCAGCATTGTAACCGGGGCTGCCGTAACGGGCGGGGCGGGACAGGGAAGCTTCAGTTGGGTAGCGCCCAACAGTCCCAATTACTCAGCGGTGCGCATCTACATCAATTCAACAAACACGTTCTCTGGGGCCGCGCTGGTGGCGACTGAGTACGGGCCGCCGAATATTGCTGACGGTCGCGTTGTGACCGGGCTGACGGCCGGCACGAAATTCGGGTTCATAGTGGCAATCAATTCCTCGGGTGTTGCCGCTTCACCGGTGGCAACAGGCTCTTTCGTCGTCACCTGACGGACGCCATCAATCCAAGAACTTTAACTTCCAGCCCGCTTAGGCGGGGTCTTTTTGCATGGAGACATCATGGCGACGGCAGCAACAGTCTTCCGCAACTACGAAACTGATGGCGTACCGTCGTCGGGCGCTCATCAGGTTAAGAAGGGGGAGGTCAGAACACTCCTCGGTGGGTATGAGCAGATCATCACCGCGTTCCTATCCAATGGTGGACTAATTTACGCATCGCGTGGATCGCTCTTCGCAGACTTGGCGCACCCAACACATTCATCGGCATGGGTCATAGGCGACACGACGGTTGCCTACAATGGCGTCTACATGAAGAACGGGGCGTCTGGCACAGGGTCGTGGACAAGGGTAGCTGATCTTCCATACTCATTCATTATTGCAACGGATGTCGGTGCTGGCACGCCGAACGCTATCCAGGCAGCCACCAGTATTCCAGTGTCTGGGTTGGCTCTAGTGTGGCTGAATATCGCGGACACGAATGGACAGGGACCGACGACTGTCCAATTCAACAGCAGTGGTCCGATCTACACTATCAAGACGAACAGCGGGAACGATCCTGTAGTGGGCGGCCTTGTTAGCGGCATGATTGTAATGGGCATTGTGTCCGGGGCAACCTTCCGGCTCATAAGCGATCAGGCAAGTGCGGCTATTCTTGCACAAGTTGAAGGGCTGGTTTCCGAAGCGGAGGCTGCGCGTGATGCTGCGGCGGACTATGCGAACTTTGCGCGCAACAACTGGGCCGCGATTGGTCCTTTCGTAGGAGTTGGCGCGCTAACAAACTACCCACTCACTGTAGACCCTGGATCCCCAAACAATATGTTTGTGATCGTCGGAGGCAATGCCCAGCTGATCACCCAAGGCGCTTATTCTCTCGTTTACTCTGGTGGCAACCCATTCATTCGGATTAACGTGCCTGCTGATGTGTCATTTGAAGTGCGGGTGAGCAACGCTATCCCGGTGAATACGCCAGCCGATGGCAGTGTTACGACAGTCAAGCTTGCAGATGGCAGCGTCACCACCGCAAAACATCCAGACGACTCTGTCACTTATGCAAAGATGCAGAATATCAGTGCAGCGCTTCGCCTTCTCGGACGTGATGCGTCGGGGGCTGGCGATCCGCAGGAGCTGACCGCTGCCCAACTGCGGGATCTCTTTCTGCCTGCCGGATCCGTGATCGACAGCGTTGTCGGAAGCTATACCACAAACGCCGATATTACGGGCGCGGGGGCGGTGATCCCAGGAGATGACACGATACCTCAGATAACCGAAGGCGTGCAGATCATCTCCGTTTCAATCACTCCGAAATCGACGGCGAACAAACTTCGAATACGTGTGAGTGGGTCCGGCAGTGTGGACGCCGTTTCTGGATGGGCGTGGGCGGTGTTCTCCGTTGGAACAGCGAATGCAATCATGGCTAATAGTCCAGTATGCGCACTTGCAGGGGCGCAAGTCCATTTTGGGGGAGAGGTTGATCTCTCTCCGGGCTCGATTGCCGCTCAGACCATAACGTTACGGGTTGGGGTGGTGACTTCCACGCAAAAGTTGAGGTTGAACGTGAATAATTCCGGTCGCCTGTTCGGAGGCGTTGCCGCCGTTCGACTCGTAGTAGAAGAAATCAAGGGATAGGCCATGCCGACGACCAAAACACCACGCCCAATGCTGGCCGATGACTTTATGCGCACGCGCCGCAAGCCTGCACAATCGAGTGTAGTTGCCAGAAAATTTACAACAAATGCGCTTGGCGCGCAGTCGGCGGTTCTTTTTGTCGGCAGGTTGCCTCGGTTCGGTGGGGCAAAGCTTGAGGTGGTTATTACGGGCAATGTCGGTGGTGTCGATTTCGGTCAAGTGACGCGAACGTTCGATCTTTTCCGTGCGACCGCCGATGTAAAAGTTAGAAGCAATACAGAAACCCCGTGGACGATGACCGTTCAGGGCGGTGGCGCCATAAGCGCTAACTTTTTTTCGTTGGGGGCCGCCGTCGAGGACACGGCTCAGTTCTTGATAGGTGTCGGGTTCACGTCATCGGCGGACAGCACGTTTTGCGAGGCTCGCGCGACGATCGTAGGCGACTACATCGATTTTGGCGCAATTGGGGGAAGTCAACTCAACGAGAACGTCGATACTGTCGCAATTTTCCCGGTAACGGGTCAGTCAAACGCGCAAGGGTATAATTCGCAAACCTACACCACGTTGGATGTCCTAGACCCAGGTCGCGCGCAGATGTTCAATAAGGGTCTTCGAATGCTATCCGATATCACGGATGCTGCGGAAGTTGTTCCGTCTTTGGCGTTTCGCGCATTGGTTGATGCCAAGGAAAGTCACAACGAACCGACCCTGTCGTGGCAGACATTCGGAACCACGTTCATGAATGGCTACCTCCAGGCGAAAGCTTCATCGATCGGCGCCGTTATGCCAAACGTTTCTGTTGGGGGGCAGACTTATGATGCGCTGAAGCTCGGAACTCAGCCGTTCAATAATTTGCTCAATGTTGTCCAGCAGGCTCGCTCAATCGCAGCAGCGGAAGGCCGTACGCCCAAGATACCGGCCATAATTTGCGATCATGGTGAAAGCAACTCGGGTGACACCAAAACTACGTATCTTGCCCGTCTTCTAC
The DNA here is from genome assembly GCF_056406295.1 of Rhizobium sp. P1_C7. NCBI lineage: Bacteria > Pseudomonadati > Pseudomonadota > Alphaproteobacteria > Hyphomicrobiales > Rhizobiaceae > Rhizobium > Rhizobium sp. P1_C7. Next base: position 6,221 of record NZ_JBFUAL010000009.1, on the reverse strand, counting down.
AGTGGCAAACTGACTATAATAACGCGCTAGCCGAGCCAAGTCAGATCCCGTTCATTGGCAGTCAGTACTCTCATTCACAAGCCGGAGGACCGCCCCACGCTTGGCTCCAAGCGGCGGTCAGTTACCCCGACCGCTTCGTAATAGCGGGACCAAAATACCAATTCGACTACACCGACGGTATTCACCTCGATGGTTTCTCTGTTGCTAGATACGGCTACTACCTTGCTCGGGCGCTGAGGCTCTGGCAAGCGGGCGTAAGTCGCCCGTTCATGTACATTGAGACGGCGGCCAAGACCGGAAACAAAGTGCTGCTAACTGTGCACATGGCAATTACTGGTACGTCATTGGTCCTCGACACCACGACCGTCACCGACCCAGGAGGAGTCGATCCATACGGATTGCGATATCAGGATGATGCGGGGCAGACGATTTCCTCTGTCGCCATCACAGGGGCCAACACAATCGAACTGACCTTGAGCGGGTCGGCAGCAGCCGTGAACGGCAAGGTGTTCGTGGCTCAAAATTCTGTGGTGGGGTCAGCAGGCGGCAGAACAACCGGACCGCGCGCCTGCTTTCGCGATAACACCGACGAGACGTGCTCTCTGCCAACGGTGGGCACGCTCAATCTGTACAATTGGCTTTGCCACCAGATTGTTGATGTGACCTAGTTGCAGAGCTTCTGCGGTGCAAAGAGCGATATCACGCCGCCATCTGACTTGTCGCACTGGGGGTGGTCAACGGCCAGTGATCGCAAGGCGAAGACCAATCCGATGATTGCTAACAGATAAATGACGTATCGGAGGATTGTTGTCATGACGTTGAATACCGCCGGGAGGTTGCAAAGCTGCGCAACCGCAACGCCCGCAACCAAAAGGCCCGCCGCAGCGGGCCTTTCCCCTTAGGGGCATCCCCGACCTCCGCTCTCAGCCAAGGTTAACTAGATCGGCAACTAAGCTCGAAGGGAACAAAGCCATCAGCAGGAGAATGGCGATACCGAACTGGCCTAAGTAGGCGCTCCTGCTGGTAAGGCCAAGCGCACCGATACCGGCCGCGAGCCAGAAGGGGCTATGGATGGCGTAGGTATTCGCCTGCAAAAGAAGCGTCGCCACGAGCCAATAAGCCCCGCAGCGGAGAAACTTGCCGAGATAGCCCCTTATGGAGCCGAAAAGCTGGCCATCCTCTTCCTGTGCGTTCTGCATCGTCATGTGGGCCTCCGCTCGCTGACTGGTTGCTCTTGATAATCCCAAATGGCCCTCTGCGCAACCACACGTTAGTAAATCCAAGGACTCCCCAATGAAACTCATCCCCGACGTCCGCCGGGTGCTTCGGCGTGCTTGGTCGCTGCGCCTGCTTGAGCTCGCCGCAGTCGTCGACATCATCCTCAACGTTGTCCCATACATCTCCGACTACCTGCCTTGGTGGCTTACGCTGCTGGTGCTTGGCGGAGCTTGGGCGGCGCGACTTCTGGCTCAACCCGACAAGGAGGCAGCCAATGCCAAAACTGAATAAGAAGGCGGTCGCAGCAATTGCGGCCGTTGCGCTTTCCATCGGCTCGCTGATCAAGCCTTGGGAGGGGCTTTCGCTCTCCTCCTATCCCGACATCGTCGGCGTGTGGACGGCTTGCTACGGCGAGACGCTCGGCATCCGCCCGGGCATGAAGTTCACCAAGGCCGAGTGCGACGAGAAGCTGCTGACGCGCGTCACGAACGATTATTACGTGCCGCTGACGCAATGCATTGCCGACTTCGACCGCAAGCCGATCGAGTGGCAGGCAGCGGCGATCTCCGTGGCCTACAACGTCGGCGTCGGCGCCGCCTGCAAGTCAAAGTTCGCACGGCTGGCTCGCGAGAACCGCATGAAGGACAGCTGCCAGGCAATGACTGCCTTCAACAAAGCAGGCGGACGGGTAGTGCAGGGGCTCGTCAATCGGCGCGCCGCTGAGCTGAAGCTTTGCCTCAAGGGCGTGCCGGAGGGCCGGGCATGAACTCCACGGAAATTGCGAACGCACTAAACTACGTGGCCGCCTTTGTCTCGGCGCTCGTCGCTCTCTTGATCGGGTTCGACTGGCTGACGTTCTTCTCGCCGCCAGAGGCGCTCAAGATTGTCGGCGGGCTCAATCTTATCGGCCTCTTCGTGAAGGCTTTGATGACGACTGCCGAGCAGTATGCCAAGAAGCTGACGGCAAGCGGGCAGGTGGCGCAATGATCGCATTCCTCCTATCCCCAATCGGGCGGCGCCTAGCGGCCGGCGTGGGCGCTGTTGTGCTGTTGCTGGCCGCCTACGCCTATGTCGATCACCGCGGCTATGCGCGTGGCGCTGCCGATGGCGCAATCAAGATCGCCGAACTCAAGGCGGCAGCCGTTGCGGCTCGCGACGCGGAGATCGAGCGCCAGTCGGCGGCCAATGACGCCGCGAAAGCGCGAGAGGCTCAGCGGATCGCTGAGATCGCGGCCGAGAACCAATCACTAGAAGACAAGATCAAGGAGCTACAGCGTGAGGCTAGCGAAGATCCTGATGCTGGCCGCGTTGTGCTTGGCGCTCCCAGCGTGCAGCGTATCAACAAGGTCCGATAGGCTGGTCGTTCCGCCCGTGCCGCCACGGCTGGTAAAGCCGGACAGCGTACTGGTGCAGAAGTGTGCCGGGCCCGTCGACATCGGCGAAAAGGAACTGACGCAAGCCGAACTCGAACGTCTGTGGATCACCGACCGCAAGCGACTTGTGACGTGCATCCGGCGGCACATTGCACTGGTGGATTTCTACGCCGACCGCGACGCCGGACTGGCCGGCAGGACGGTGAAGAAATGACACCTGAAGACATCATGAAAGTGGTCGTGTTCTTCCTCACGATTGCGGGTTCAGGCTGGGCGATCTGGTGGAAGATCGATGCCAAGGCGAAAAGCGCTGAGGACCGGGCAGGTAAAGTCGCCGAGGATCTTGCGGAGTTCAAGCTGCGCGTCTCTGAAACCTATGCAACCAAGCAAGGCATGCAGGAGCAGACAGCCCAACTCCTCAGAGCGATCGAAGGCGTGGGGAATCGCATTGATGGGCTGCACGAGCGGCTAGATCGGGCTTTCGAGCGAACGACCGGGCGCACCACGCGGGGGTAGGATGAAGAAATAGAACGAACCAAGCAGAGAGCGACGCCGCCGTAAGCATCGCGCAGGGCTACATTAAAGCCAAGCTGCCTACACTGGCATTCCGCTATAGCCGCGACGCGCAGTTGATCACCCCAGAAAACGATGTAGGCATATTGCCTAGTTTGCAAATTGCCTATAAGTTTGCGTCTCAACCAAGGAGACGCTTATGACCAATCCAGACGCAAGCAACGAACAGCTAGTTTACCAGCCAGAGCCCACTTTCGAGGAATCCATCAAAGCATGGCGAAACCGCACCGGCTTCACGCAGGCACAGACTGCCGCGTTGCTTAGGGTCCCGCTCACGACTTACCAAGGGTGGGAACACGGACGGCCGTGTCCTACTGCTTTCGCTGTCCTCACGGCGCTCTATGCTTTGATGTCGGATGCTGCGTAATAGTGCCCTTACCAGATTCTCAAAGAGTTTAATCCAGCCGCCTCTCCTTAATCGGGGAGGCGGCTTTTTTTTGTTTTCGGGGCTTGTCGGCACAAAAAAAGCCCCGCCGAAGCGAGGCTTAGCTTTGCCTGGGAGCAATTCTAGAATTTTACGCCGACACCGAACTTCACGACACTCTGATCCAGATCGACGTCAACACCCAAGATATCTTTGCTGCCGAAGTCGTTGTAGCGATATTCGCCGCGAACGAAGACGTTGTTCGTGAACGCATAGTCGATACCAGCGCCAACAGTGTAGCCGTTGAACGTCTTAGACTCCTTGTCGAAGCCAGGCACGTCTACAAAGCCACTGCTCGCGGTCCAGCCGGCCGCACCGTAAATCAACGCCCTATCGAACGCGTAACCCACTCGAGCGCGTGCAGCGCCTGCCCAGTCAGTACCGACGCTCACGTCGCCGCCGAGAAAGTCCTTGTCATTCCAGTTGTGTTCGACATTGCCTTCGACACCAAGCACGATGTTGTCGAACTGCCAGTTGTAGCCGACGAAGGCGCCGAACAGGCCGCCATTGAAGTCTTCGGAGACAGTGCTGCCGCCCGCTGAGAAGTCACCGTTCAGCCAACCTGCGCCTCCGTCGATACCGAAGTATGGGCCGACCCAAGTGAATACCGGTGCAGCAGCAACTGGCGCAGGCGCCGGCTGTTCCACCAGATCAGCAGCGAATACGGCCGTGCTCGAAGCCAGGGCGATAACCGTTGCAGCAATGAACTTTTTCATACGTGTATTCTCTCTTGTTTACCTATTGCTCTACCTACACGTTAGTGCATGCCAATGCTGTAGCTTTGACGCAACACGGAGTAGAAAGCGCCGCGGGATCGCGGACGCCTTCCATGGCCTCAAGGCACATGGTCTGCGCGACGATCCATTCGTCGCCTCGATCGTCCTCGCCCACTTGTAGCCGGCGCGATCCACCATCCCTAAGAATTCAGCTACCAAACGCCTCAGTGGGAGTTTCTTATCCATCGCCTGACACGATTGAATTCGTTGTGCAGCAGTAATCGACGCATGGCTGATCAGGCAGAGTTTGGTCTAGATCGCACTGCACAAAATCTCTATGGTGACCGCTACAACCATACGGGGTCACCATGAGAAAGCACATTCCGCATTTCGAGGTTCTTCGCGGCTTAGCAGCCCTATGGGTGTTTGTGAGCCACGTACTACTCATTACGAATGTGAGAATGGGATTTCTCGGACGAGGCGATGAGGCGGTGGAAGTTTTCATCATGTTGTCCGGCTTTGTGATCACGCTGATGCTCGTGAACGAAGATGAGCCTTATGACCGATACATCTTCCGGCGCGTCATGAGGCTCTATCCACTGTTCCTGATCGCGCTGATCTACGGAATGATGACGGACAATCTTTACGCTCCGGTGTTTGGAGAATCTCCCTATCTGAGCAGCATTCGTAACGTCTTTCAGACCAGAGAGTTAAATCTGGAGCAATCTTACTCTCAGCACCTGGCTTTGCATTTGACGATGTTCCACGGCGTGGTGCCAGATAGTTTGCTCCCGCAAGCGCCCCTTATGTTTTCGGGTCCTTTGTGGAGCATCTCTCTAGAGTGGCAGTTCTACTTAGTCGCGCCGCTGATCATCGGCTTGATCGCGTTTGGAAACATCCGATCAATCGCCATTTCTGCTGGTGTATTGCTCGCCGCGATTGCGTTACAGAAAATCATCAATGCTCATTGGAAGGGTGAGGTTCCGTCGTTCCTTCCGCTTAGACTTCCCTTGTTTATCGTCGGCATCATGTGCGCGTCACTGTGGCGCGAGGCCAGAAAAGCAGATGTAAAGGTCCTGGCTCTAGCAACAGTTGCGGGCTTCATTGTCACATCGCTGTTCGCTCCGAACGTGCTTCCGATCGCGATGTGGTTCGGCATGTACTTCCTTGCCGCTGCGCATGACAAGTTCGGCGTAGGCAGGTTCGCCGATAAGGTGATCTCGTCTCCGGTGCCCACGTTCATTGGCCGTGTATCTTACGGGCTCTATGTCCTGCATGTGCCGACGATGATGCTGGTGTCCTATTACGTTGCGTTCCCACTGGACATTCACAGCAGGCTTCGGGCGGCTGCAGTGATCGCGGCTATAACGCTGCCAATCGCCCTGGGGCTGGCTTTTCTCAGTTTCACTTATATCGAGCGCCCGCTTGCAAGATGGGCCAGAGAGTCTGGTCGCCAGCGCGAACCGGCCGAATAACCCCCACCGCCCCATCATCATCTGATGGGGTGCTGTGACCGAAATTCGTATACAAACTTCGGACAGCCGCCTCTCTTTAACCGGGGAGGCGGCTTTTTTTGTTTCAGCAAGATGCTGGTGGATCGCATCGGCAAAAGGCTGCGGTTGCAACGGAGTTTTGGGGATTCCGCTTGACGCGATCCACACGTACAATGTAAGCGCCGTCTCCGCCCCATTGGATTGGCTATATTTTGAGGCTTGCTGCGTGTGCGAGAAGGTTTCCAGGACTAACTGGAGATTTGCATGGCAGAAGATGGATTTGTGGGTCGCTACGAAGTTGTCGAGCCGCGCCGGGGAAATCGGCGTTGGCCGGATGACGTTAAGGCTCGGATTGTAGCGGAAAGCTTTCAGCCCGGTGTTCGTGTTGTTGATGTTGCGCGTCGTCATGACGTTATAGCAAACC